>NZ_JAGGQS010000024.1:0-44931 GCF_018613175.1 Bacillus sp. ISL-47
AGGATCAAGTGCCTTCCGCTCCAATCAACTCAGTAATTAAAACTAGTTTGCAGGCAACAAACTTTGCGAAAAAGCTATTTAAAAACGTGCAAGATAAACATTAAACCAAATTAAAAATCCTGCCTGTAAATAAACTAATTGTTTTAAAAAAAGACCGTATGGCTCACTTAATCCTCCGTACAGTCTCTTTTTTCTCGTGAAAACCAAAAACTCATTCTATTTTATGAACAAAAAATGGTATTCTAAAAAGGCGTAGGGATGCTGCGCCTTTTCGGCCTTATTTTTATAAGTTAAATTTCTGAACTTAGATAACTGTCTGGTTTCAGGCGTCATCGGTTGAGCTTATAAAGTCGCCGATAAGCAGGCGCCTTGGGCTTAACTGATCATTCCAATATGCAGAAGGAGGGATGCCTCATGAACTATAAAATAAAAAGCGATTATTTAAGCTGGATCGTAATGGTGGGCATTGTCGTCCTCTTTGTGGAAATTGCCTTTTTTAATAGGGGAGTGATTTTCTCTCTTCTTGTTCCAATTGGAATGGTGTATATTGGAAGAAAGTGGATGCCGCGAACCTCTGGAAAATGGCTTTTCTGGCTGGGGTTAATTTTTCTGCTCATCAATATTTTTAGCATGATGACGTTAAAATTTTTCCTGCTGGCTATTTTGATTCATCTGCTGATTCAGTTTGCGCAATCCAAAAAGGACCCGAAACAAATCAGGCCGGAGATTAAAGAACCAAGTGTTAATCTTCAAAAAGAAACGGTCATTAAAAAAGATCCGCTTTTTTCCAATATATTTGTTGGCCAGCAGACAACGCCTGAGCAAGTGTATGAATGGAATGATATTAATATACAGACAGGCATTGGCGATTCTGTCATTGACTTAAGTTATACCGTACTTCCAAAGGGAGAAACCGTCATTTTTATCCGAAACTTTATCGGCAATGTAAAGGTGCTTGTTCCTTACGATGTGGAAGTAAGTGCCAGCCATTCAGCCATTGTCGGTGCTGCAAGAATATTTGAATATGAAGAATCAAAGCTTTTTAACCAAACACTGCAGCTTCAGACACCAGGCTATGATAAATCGGGACAGCGCATCAAGATCTTCACCTCACTGCTGGTAGGCGATATAGAGGTGAAGCGCGTATGAGTATCATCCAGCGGCAAATTGTTTGGGGGGCCAGCATGTCCCTCCTGATTCTTGCTGTCCTGACGGCTTCCTTTTTCACAATGTTTCCCATTCCTGATTGGGGTGATTTATGGGAGACAGAGGTACTGGATATTCCGTTTATTATCTTCGTGCCAAGCGTCAGCCTGGCGATCGGCCTGATTTTTGGATTCATGTCAGGCTTATATTGGCGCCGGAAGCTTCAGACGGTTGATAGCCTTCTTCATCAGGTTGAGGAAGGGCGTCAGCTGGATGCTGACGAACTGAATACAGGCAAAGAACTGCAGTCCATTGCCGGCAGGGTGGGGAAAATTCAAAAGCATATTGCTGATCAGGCAAAAATTTCTCAAAAGCTTGCAAATGAAAAAGCTGAGGATATTGAAGGCAGAATGCAGGAAATCATTTCTCAGGAACGGAACAGGCTGGCCCGAGAGCTTCACGATTCAGTCAGCCAGCAGCTTTTTGCAGCATCCATGATGATGTCCGCCATAAATGAAACCCAGCAGGACCAGGCAGGCAGGCAGGCCAAGCAGCTGAAAATGGTAGAAGAAATGATCCACCAATCCCAGCTTGAAATGCGGGCTCTTCTGCTGCATTTACGTCCGGCTGCACTGAAAGGAAAA
This sequence comes from Bacillus sp. ISL-47, assembly GCF_018613175.1. Taxonomy (NCBI): domain Bacteria; kingdom Bacillati; phylum Bacillota; class Bacilli; order Caryophanales; family Bacillaceae; genus Bacillus; species Bacillus sp. ISL-47. Next base: position 1,791 of record NZ_JAGGQS010000024.1, read on the forward strand.
ACGCTTCAAGAAGGAATTGAAGAATTGCTTGTTGAATTGCTTCAAAAAGTAGCGCTTGAGATTGATTGGAAGGTGGAAAATTTTCCGCTTGATAAAGGGGTGGAGGACCACTTGTTCCGAATCCTCCAGGAAGCTGTTTCCAATACACTCCGCCATGCGAAATCGCATAATCTGGAAGTGCTGCTTATTCAAAGGGATGATTATGCCATACTCCGTGTGGCAGATGACGGAGTCGGATTTGATGTTGACGCAACAAAGGCCGGATCCTACGGGCTGCAAAATATGTACGAACGGGCAGCCGAAGTCGGCGGGAGCATGAAAATCATCAGTGTGAAAGATAAAGGAACACGACTTGAGGTGAAAGTTCCAATTATGTAAAAAATGTCTGCTAAGAGGCAAGACTAAATGCAGAGGGTGAGGCCAATGATTAAAGTTTTATTTGTCGATGACCATGAAATGGTTCGGATCGGAGTGTCTTCATATCTGACGGCACAGCCGGATATTGAAGTCATAGGAGAAGCGGATAACGGGAAAACGGCTATTGAGATGGCACTTGAATTGCGGCCGGATATTATTTTAATGGATCTGGTGATGAAAGAAATGGACGGAATCGAGGCAACAAGGAATATCATCGAGCAATGGCCAGAAGCAAAGATCATTATTGTGACAAGCTTCCTGGATGATGAAAAAGTGTATCCGGCACTTGAAGCAGGGGCTACAAGCTATATGCTTAAAACCTCCAAAGCAAGTGAGATCGCGGATGCAGTCCGTTCCACTCACCATGGCCAATCCGTGCTGGAGCCGGAAGTGACCGGCAAAATGATGGTGAAAATGAGGCAGAAAAACCAGCATCAGCCCCATGAAGAGCTGACCAGTCGTGAGATGGAAATTCTTCTGTTAATGACAGAAGGCAAAACGAACCAGGAAATCGCTGACGAACTTTTCATTGCCTTAAAAACAGTCAAAACACATGTAAGCAACATCTTAAGCAAGCTGCAGGTCCAGGACAGGACGCAGGCTGTTATCTATGCCTTCAAGCACTCGCTGGTAAAATAGAAGTTGAAAGAGCTAATGATCTGTTAGCTCTTTTTTATTTTGCGCTAATAGCCGTAATGGAAAAATTCATGATTCAGATACAGTGCAGGTGGGTAACAATAAAACAAACAAAGAATTTGGCGGTGATAAAATGTCAGTTATAGCTTTACTAAAAAAAGGGAATAAATCTTCCGGGATGGCGGCTCTCGGAAATACGGCATTAACGATTGCCAAAGGGGTAGCGGCCATGATAAGCGGGAGCGGGGCTATGCTTGCCACAACCCTTCACTCCCTGGCAGATGCCCTGAACCAGGGATTTGTCTTCTTTGGCAGTGCTCTTGCTGAAAAGGAACCAACCAAAAGGTTTCCCACCGGATTTGGGAGGGTCATTAACCTATTTGTTCTGATAGCGGTTATTGTTATTTCCATAATGGCCTACGAAACCATACATAAGGGATGGGAGCTGATTCAGCATCCGAAAGAATCGACCGATCTCTGGCTTAATGTGGGCGTTATGGTCCTGGCGGTTTTGGTAGATGGTTTTATTTTAGTAAAGGCAATGAAGGAAATTGCCCATGAAACCAGAACTCCGGCCAAAGGCATGGAAGTAGTGGCTATTGCATTTAAAAATGTCGGGCTTGCCACTCCTCCAACACGGCTTGTTTTTTATGAAGATATCATTGCTACCTTTGGTGCACTCCTTGCCCTGGTATCCATTGTGATAGCCCACTTTACCGGCTTATATTTTCTCGATGGAGTCGGAACCCTTTTGATTGGGCTACTGCTGGTTGGAATCGCCATCAAAATCGGTTTTGAGAACACATTAGGCCTGATCGGTGTTGCTGCACCAAAAGATATTGAAGACCGAATTGCCAAAATTATTCTTGATGACCCTGATGTTGTGGATATCAAACAGCTGAGGCTTATCCAAGAGGGAAGAAGATACCATGTGGAGGGCTATATCGAGCTAGTTGAAGGCCTGACCCTTGCGGTGGCTGATGATATTAAAATTGGCGTAAGAAATAAATTGCTCGATGATCCGGATATAAGTGATGTGACCATTGGAATATTGGAAACAGACCAAATTCAAACGTGGAAATAATAAAGAAAAGGAAGCCTTGCAGTGCGGGCTTCCTTCTTGCTGTAGCGAAAAGAAATGATCAAGCCGATTGTAAATACAATTGATGTTCATGCTCCCGCTAATATATTGTCATTAAAAAGATGATGGAAACTTAGGTACATGCCCATTGCTTTTGAATTGAAGAAATATTAAAATAAAACTAACTTATTGGAAATGGAGGTGGAGAAGGGATGATTGGAGCTGTTTTGGCACGTGGTGAATGGATTGAATTCCTTACTATTTACCGTGCAATTTTTCATGGTTTTGCTTTTAACGGGATAAGTATGCCCTTTTTTAGCAAATTTCATAGTAAAAACAAAACAGTGAGAACATCTCTTTAGCCACTCTAGAATACAGCGGTGAAAGGTGGGCTTCTTCAAGCTCTCCTTTTTAATTGGATCTCTAGCAAGGCCATAGGAGCATGCTTTCCTATGGTCTTTTTTGCGTTTAATTTAAAGGGTCTATTCTAATAGATTTTGTGATAAAAAAATTTTTAAAAATAAGGTTGGTTGATTGGAGCGGAAGGTGCGAGATCCTCGAAAATGCATTCGCATTTCCTTCGTGCGGTGTTGATTCAAGGGTGCTGATTCAACGTCCAGCGGGAGGCTCACCGCCCGCCCCGCGGAAAGCGAGCAACCTGGAGCGGAAATCAACCACTCCTCACAACTTGTTAAAAAACAGTCATTAAAAAATTTGGAGGAAATGATTATGATCGCATGCAGTGTACAGCAAATTGGAAAAATGTATGGGGGCAGCCATGTCTTTGAAAATATATCATTTGAAATCCATGAAAAAGACCGGATCGGTTTAACAGGCAGGAATGGAAGCGGAAAAACGACATTGTTCAAACTGCTTGCAGGTGCTGAGGTGCCGGATAAAGGACAGATACATTGGAGAAAGGGATGCGAGATTGGCTACCTGGCACAGATACCTGACTATCCTGCAGACATCAAGTCTATTGAAGTTTTAAAAAAAGCTTTTGCCGATTTGCTACAAATGGAAACTAAAATGAAGCATATGGAGCAGCAAATGGCTAGTGAACCCCATCCAGATCGATTAAATAAACTGATCGGTGAATATGGAGAGCTTCAGGATCAATTCGCGCTGAAAAACGGTTATGAAATCGATAGCCAGATTGACCGCATTTCCAATGGACTTAATATAGGAAGCTTGCTTGATAAAGACTTCACCAGTCTAAGCGGAGGCGAAAAAACAAAAGTGTGCCTAGGCCACATGCTTCTTAGGAGCCCGAATCTGCTTCTTCTGGATGAACCGACCAATCACCTGGATATCAAGGCAGTAGAATGGCTGGCTGACTTTATAAAGGGGTACGAAGGAACAGTCGTCCTGATCTCACATGACCGGTATTTTTTGGATGAGACTGTTGGCAAAATTCTTGATCTGGAAGATGGGGAAATCACTCTATACCTGACAAATTACTCCGGCTTTGTAAAAGAGAAAGAAGAAAGGCTGTTAAGAGAGTTTCAGCAATATGAAGAACAGCAAAAGAAAATAAAGAAAATGAAGGAAGCCATTAAAAGGCTGAGAGAATGGGCCAACCAATCCAATCCTCCCAATGCTGGCCTTCATAAGCGGGCAAGCAGCATGGAAAAAGCACTCCAGCGCATGGAAAAACTGGACCGCCCTGTGCTGAACCGCAAAAAGATGAATGTCGATCTTGATGCTGCCGATCGAAGCGGAAAAGATGTAGTAGTGATGAAGGAGATAAGCAAGTCCTTTGGCAGACAAATACTATTCCGGAACATCAGCATGCATATCCAATTTCAGGACCGGACCGCTATTGTCGGGGACAATGGGACGGGAAAATCGACTTTGGTAAAGATGATCCTTAAAGAAATTGAAGCGGATACAGGTGAAGTCAGATGCGGAAGCAATCTTAAAATAGGCTACCTGTCTCAGCATGTATTCTCAGATAACACTGATCAAACAGTGATTGATGCCTTTAGGGAGGAATTATCTGTAACAGAGGGGGATGCACGCCATATTCTGGCTGGTTTCCTTTTCTATGGCCATACCGTTTTCCGCAAGGTATCAAGCTTGAGCGGAGGTGAAAGAATGAGGCTTCGCCTGGCTCAGCTGATGCATCGGGATATTAACTTTCTTATTCTCGATGAGCCAACCAATCATCTGGATATCGAATCAAGAGAGGTATTGGAAGAGGCATTGGATGACTTCTCGGGAACCATTTTGGCTGTCTCCCATGACCGCTATTTTATTAATCGTTTGTTTAGCAAAATCTATTGGATTGACCAGCAGGAAGTCCATTTTTTTGAAGGGAATTATAATCGTGCGAGAAAAAAGATGGAGGATAAGTGGAAAGTGGCAATAGAGATGCCAGTTTTGATAAAGGCAAAAAAAGATGATCTTCCTTTAAAAGGAGAGAAAGAGCCATTACCCGAGGAACTGGAAATGGAGATTGAAAATCTCGAGTCCTCTCTCCTAAAATTAGAGAAATCATTGGAAACGGAAACCGATTTGGAAAAGCTGCAATTCCTTTATGACAAAAAAGAAGAATTAGAAGTGCAAAGGGAGGTACTATACGGAAAATTAGATGCTGTTTTATAAAGGGTAAAGAAGGCTAACAGATGATTAGCCTTCTTTTTTAATACAAAAAAATGTATTTTTATAAAAAATTCACGAAGACACCTTCCCATTGTTCTACAAATATTGTATAGTGTTATACAAATCTGAATAATTATTTAAATCTGAATAAAATAGTGCAACTTGCTTCTTTGGATTAGGTTTTTATTGGTATTTCTATTATTCACAATTGAATAATTGTAGGGGGAATACAAATGAACAGCTTTTTTATGGACTGGAATAATGAAAAAGAAGTTATTTCTTCAATGGAAGAAGATATTATGGTGACCAATTCAGACGGCATAATTATAAAAGTCAGTAAAGGAAGCGGCAGCCATTATGGAGTTGAGCCGGAATCGCTGCTCGGAGAATCAGTTTATGAGCTTGAGAGAAAAGGAGTTTTTAAGCCTGCTATAACCCCTGAAGTATTAAAGCAAAAGAAGAAAGTCATTTTAGTACAGAAGGCTGGATCAGGAAAAAAGATACTGGTGACGGGCATTCCAGTATTTAATGAAGCCGGGAAAATCGATCATATTGTCAGTTATTCTTATGATGTTTCAGAACTGCTCGTTATAAAAGAATACCTGAATAGTGTGGAAGAAGAAATGGCGAGGGTAAAGAGCGAACTGGATCTTCTGCGCAATAAAAGCAACAAAATGGATGGAATCATTGCAGATAGCCAGCCCATGCAAAATATTGCTGAAACGATAAGAAGGATTAGAGATGTGGATGTTACAGTCCTGCTCTTAGGGGAGTCAGGGGTTGGAAAATCAGCTCTTGCTAAATGGATCCATCAAAATAGCATACGCAAGGACGGTCCTTTTATTGAAGTTAATTGCAGTGCCATTCCGGAGTCTATCTTTGAAGCTGAGTTTTTTGGCTATGAAGGGGGGGCTTTTACAGGTGCTAAAAATAAAGGGAAAATGGGGTTTGCTGAAATGGCAAAGGGAGGCACGCTTTTTCTCGACGAGATTGGCGAGCTGTCAGCCCATCTGCAGGCAAAGCTTCTGAAATTCATACAAGATAAGAAGTTTTATAGAGTTGGGGGAACCAAGCCTGTAAATGCAGATTTTCGCTTGCTTGCTGCCACAAATAAGGATCTTGAGAAAGCGGTCCAGACGAAGGAATTCAGGCAGGACTTATTCTTTCGCCTGAATGTCGTGCCTCTGAAGATACCGCCATTAAGAGAAAGGCAGGAAGATTTATTTGCTCTGATTCATTATTTTCTCCATGCCATTTCAAAACGCCATAATCGTGCACGGGAACTGGACAAGGCATTGGTTGACCACTTGCTGCAGCTGGAGTGGAAGGGAAATGTAAGGGAACTTGAAAATCTAATGGAGCGGCTAATTGTTACAAGCAGGAATTCGGTTATCACAAAAGAAGACTTGCCTTATGAATATCACATACAAGAGAAGAGAGACGATTTTATGCATCTCGAAGGACTGCCGTTGCCTTCCATACTGGAGGAAGTCGAGAAAAAAGTGTTAATCAATGCAAGGAAATGCTATCGAACGACGACTGAAATAGCAGGCGCCTTGGGCATCAGTCAGCCCTCCGTAGTAAGAAAATTAAAAAAATATGATTGTTAATACATACTTTGGCATGAATATTGCATTAAAGATTAACAGAGAAATTATAAGATTTTACATCCATGCATGATTCAGGAGGGGATAGTATGAACGGAGAAAATTGGAGTCATCTTGTTGGAAATATCTCGAATTTATTAGCGCCAAGCATGGCGAAAGACCATCCGAATTTGCCTGTAGTCAAAGCGGAAGGCTGCTATTACTACGGAGTGGATGGCAGGGAGTATTTGGACTTTACATCAGGTATTGCAGTTGAAAATGTTGGCCACCGCCATCCAAAAGTTGTACAGGCCATCAAGGACAGCGCGGATCATTTGGTTCACGGACCATCAGGGGTCATCATCTATGAATCGATACTTAGACTCGCAGAAGAACTAGGAAAAATCACGCCGGGAAACCTGGATTGCTTTTTCTTTGCGAACAGTGGAACCGAGGCAATCGAAGGAGCCATTAAGCTGGCAAAGTATGTTTCAAAAAGACCTTATGTGGTATCCTTCACCGGCTGTTTCCATGGGCGGTCAATGGGGGCATTAAGTGTTTCCACATCCAAGAGCAAATACCGGAAGCACCAGCAGCCATCCTGGCTGACCTATCAGCTGCCATATGCCAATGAAAAGGATTGCCCATATGGAGAAGACCCTGAGGAGTACTTCCCAAGGAAACTGGAAAAGGACGTTGAAACATTGTTCAAGCATCAGGTTGACCCTGAAGAAGTAGCCTGCATGATTATTGAACCGGTCCTTGGAGAAGGCGGCTATATCATTCCACCGAAAAATTGGATGAAAAAAATCAGGGAAATTTGTGATCAGCATGGAATTTTACTGATTTTTGACGAAGTGCAAACCGGCTTCGGACGGACTGGGGAATGGTTTGCGGCACAGGCATTTGGCGTCACTCCGGATATTATGGCAATTGCAAAGGGAATTGCTGCCGGTCTTCCATTAAGCGCAACTGTAGCATCTAAAGAATTAATGGAGAAATGGCCGTTGGGTGCCCATGGAACAACCTTTGGGGGAAATCCAATTGCATGCTCTGCAGCTTTAGCCTCTCTTGAAGTTTTGAAAACGGAGGATCTATTGGAAAACGCGACACAAATGGGGAATTATGCGTTAAAGAAACTCCATGAACTAAAAGCAAAGCACCCCGCTGTAGGGAGTGTAAGAGGTTTGGGGCTGATGATTGGCATTGAAATCATTGATCCGCACACGGGGAAGCCTGATGGAAATGCGGTAATGGATATTCTGAATTCCTCACTGGATAAAGGGGTACTTTTCTACTTATGCGGAAATTCAGGTGAGGTTATTCGGATGATTCCGCCGCTGATCGTGACAAAAGAGCAAATTGACCTAGGTCTAAAAGTTTTGGATGAAGCGCTGACAGAGCATAAAGCTGTTGTTGCCAAATAAAAAAGGGGGATTGAGAATGAAGGCTGAGACAAGAGTCAAACCACAAGCAGTCACAGGTGAATATTGGAAGTTTATTATTCCTTCGTTAATTGGAACGCTATTATTCCTGGTTCCGGTTAAGTTTCAAGGAGATGTTACGATTGGTGTTGGCATTCTGGCATCCTTATTAAGTCATACATTTAGTGAGCAGATGCCTGCATTTATTATTTTTATTCTCGGTTTATCCGCTGGTGTTTCTATTATTACGAAAGTTTTTAAGCCATCGCTGATTATGGATAACAAATTTCTTAAAGGATTGTTTGATACCGGAAAATTCGGTTTAATTATGAGAATACTTGGCTTCGCAGTTGGTTTAATGACCATTTTGGAAGCAGGTCCAGAATTTATTTGGTCCAGGAATACAGGTGGAGTCGTCCTGTACGATCTGGCTCCTGTTCTTTTAACATGGTTTTTATTTGCGGGAATACTTCTTCCGCTATTAGTTGAGTTTGGCTTAATGGAGTTTATTGGGGCGCTTGTTCAAAAATTCATGAGACCCCTGTTTACTTTGCCGGGCCGTTCTTCAATCGACTGTCTGGCGTCCTGGATGGGCGCAGGAACAGTAGGGGTATTAGTAACAACAAAGCAATATGATGAAGGATTTTATTCAAAAAGAGAGGCGGCGGTTATCGCAACCACGTTTTCTATCGCTTCTGTTGCTTTCAGCCTGGTAGTAGCAAATGTTGTGGGGCTTGGTCATTTATTCATTCCTTTTTACTTAACAGTCTCGGCAGCATGCGTTGTGGCTGCATTGATTATGCCGAGAATTCCTCCGCTATCCCGGAAGCCTGACACTTATCATGAACCGGTGGGCCAGCAAATCGATGAAACCATTCCGGAAGGGGTGTCAAATGTTAAGTGGGGCTGGCACCAAGCTATTGAAAAAGCCAAAAATGCTCCAGGTCCGAAGAAGCTTTTATTCAATGGAGTGGAAACCGTATTGGACATTTGGATGGGGCTAATCCCACTGGTTATGAGCCTGGGAGCCGCAGCCTTGATTATTGCTGAGTATACCCCAGTCTTTCAAATTATCTCGTATCCGCTGATTCCGGTTCTGGAATTTATGCAATTGCCTGAAGCAGGTGCAGCAGCCCAAACGATGCTAGTTGGTTTTGCTGACATGTTCCTGCCGGCTGTCATCGGAAGCGGAATTGAAAGCGAGTTAACAAGATTCGTAGTGGCAGGTCTTTCTCTAACACAATTAGTCTATATGTCCGAAATAGGCATTTTGATTCTGCGCTCGAATATTCCATTAAGCTTTACAGATTTATTTATTATTTTTATTGAAAGAACCATTATCACTTTACCAATCATTGTTTTAATTGCGCATCTTTTTGTCTTTTAATAGGGTCTGTTAGAGCTCATTGTTAGTTTTGGCACTCTGCTGATGGAGCCAAAACCAACAGTTAAGTATAACAGTGCGTAATAGAAAAGGAGGCCGGCATTGCCGGCCTCCTTTCACTTTTGCATATCACTTTTTAAAGTAATGCTTTTTCTAAATGATTGTTGTGTTTGAATAGATTTGTGAATAGAAAAATTGAAAATAAGGTTGGTTGATTGGAGCGTAAGGTACGAGACTCCTCCAAAATACTATCGCATTTCCTTCGTGCGGTGTTTTTCAAGGAAGCTTATTCAAAGTTCTGCGGGAGGAGTGGGACAGGTGAGACCCCACAGGTGCAGCGCACCGAGGATGCTCAGCGCCCACCCCTCGTTCGCTGAGCATCCTGGAGCGGAAATCGACCACTCCTCATCACTACTTGTTTAAATAGCAACAAAGTTTGCGTAAACAGCCTATTTAAAACGGCTTTAATGACATTAACACAATCAGTACAACCGCTGCAGTATGAATGATTGCGTTATAAGGGCGCAGCTCCTGATTCAGTTTGGTGTAAGGATCAGGGATATCATCGCCTTTATGGTTTTCCATGATTTCAGCCATGGATTTAATCTTTTTAGGCATGATGCCTGCAACAATAAATTGTACACCTATGTAGATTGCGATGCTGGCAATATACCAGGCTTGTGTAAACAGAGCAGTGTTCAAAATGCCCAGAACAAGCCCGGTAATCAGCAAAATGATGCTCCCGACTTTGGCAAAGGTCTCAATTTTGCTGTTCAGATTTAATGAATACTTTGCCTGTCCTGCTGTAGCAGGGCTTTTCATTACAACGGGCATGGCAAAGCTGGCGCCGAGGCCGACCACTGCGGCAACGACATGGATAAGGACTAAAAAACTATAAATGCTCATTTTTCTCCTCCTAAAATACGGATTTAATGGATACATATTACTATATGTATAATAATAATATAATAAAACCGTATAGTGATAAATACCTATAAGGAACTTTTTTAGGGAGAGATTTAATTTGGCAAAATATTATGGAGACATGTCTCATATCTTATATAGAATCTGCAATGTATAAGGAGAGGCGCAATGAGTAAATTCTTCAAGGGAGTTGTTTTGCTTGCGCTGGCAGCCTTTGCCAGCGAGTGTATAGAGTTTGTCGTGAATATGGTCCTTGCCAGGGAACTTGGAGAGAGAGGGCTCGGCATGTATATGTCCATTTTGCCGACCATTTTCCTGATCGTCCTTTTAGCAAGCTTTGAGCTTCCGATATCCATATCCAAATTTATTGCCGAGAAGGATAAAAAATATCACAGAAGCATGCTTAATCATGTCATTAAGCTGACCATCATCTTTACGGCTATACTGATGCCGCTTGCGGCAGCAATTATTCCATTTGTCTCTGTTTTTAATGAATATCATCCTCTGCTAAGGTGGACGGTCATTGGATTTATTCCGATTGTGTCTTTTTCCTCAATAGCCCGGGGCTTTTTTATGGGCAAGCATCAAATGGGGAAAATTGCAGCCTCAAATTTCCTGCGAAAGTCTGTTCAGCTTCTATTGCTGGTCGTGCTGTATCAGGCCTTTCAATTCGATACGGATACGGCAGTCTTTATCGCCTTTTGTACATTCATAGGGAGCGAGATCGTTGTCTTCCTTTATTTGCTTCATATGTTTATTATTCAGTATCAGCGTGTCAAAAAGGAGCCATCTGAAATCCTTAGCGGGAAAAGTGTACGGCAAAATTTAATCTCTGTCTCTGTTCCTACTACAGCGCTTAGAGTATTCCACGCACTGACACATGCTGTTCAGCCCTTCTTGATAAAAGGAGCTCTTTTAAAAGCAGGCGTACCAGGGGAAGTGGCCACGGAGCATTTTGGGATGCTTGCTGGTGTAGCGATGACCATCGGCTTTTTTCCATCATTTATTGCCCACTCATTTTTGATCATGCTGATTCCGACTGTATCGAAAGAGTATGCAGAAAAAAATTTGGAGGAACTGCGGCGTCTCCTTCAGCAGGTGTTCTTTGTAACGTTCTTATATGGTATTCCTTCCGTAGCATTATTCTACTTTTTTGCAAGACCGCTTACGGATGTATTTTTCCATTCAACCGATGCAGCCGTTTATTTGCAGATGCTGTGGCCATTCTTTCTGCTGCATTTTTTCATTATTCCGATGCAGGCCTATTTGATCGGATTGGGTCTCATGAAAGACGCCTTTTATCATTCAGTCTGGTCAACGATAGTTTCTTTTACAGCGATGTTCCTCCTGGGTTCAATGCACAGCCTGCAAATGGACGGGATCATCATGGGGATGAACACTGGGGCTGTTTTGCTCACCATGATGCATTATGTAACGGTTTGCCGGAAAATCGGCCTAACCCTTTTTCTCTCGCCTGCCAAACAGTTTAACTGAAAAAACGGATAAAATAGAGAAAATATTTATTGATGGGAGGAATGGCAGGATAGAATTGGCTATGCGGCCCATCGGAAAGCAGCAAAGTAAGCATCTTCCTGTTAGCAGAAGATGCTTTATTTCTGTCTATCTTCTTTTGGACCGAACTTTCCTTCAATTGCTTCTTCATCTCCATATAAAATAACATGATCTCCTTCTTGGACTTTTGTGACCAGCCGCTTTTTCCTGATTTTCAAATCACCTCTTTGGATGTAGAGAACAAGGATATCTTCATCCTCCTCAATAATATTTCTGAGTTCTTTGCCAATGAAACCGGAAGACTTGTCTATAAAATAATCCAAAATATGATCGCTTTCATCTGTGAGCAAGGCTTCCCTGATCGGCAAATCCCGAAAGTCGTAGTGCTCTTCCAGTTCATGTTCAAGCTTTTCGGATAGAAACTTTCTTATGTAAGGCATTCTTAGAATGAAAATAATAATAATGAGTACGACGGCTACGATTGAAATTTTTGTCGTGTAAAACTCATCTGAAAGCAGATTGCTGATGGCCGAAATGATCACGGCCAAAGAAAAGGCACCGAACAAAATTAAAAAGGCACCGACTCTCCTGCGAATGGGGTGATCAATGATCAGTTCCGACTCTCCTGTTGTAAATCCTGTACCTGTCAGCATAGAGATAACCTGAAATCGTGCAATATGCTTATCCAGCCCGGTATAAGTAAAAAGCAGCGTATTTATTTCGATCACAGCCAGAACAATTCCCAAGTAAATCAGGATAAAAAGCACACCCATCTCTATTCCTCCGATTATTTTGAATTATATAAAAAACCTAAGGAAGCTAGTCCTTAGGTCATTGCTGTACTGTCTCATTATAGTATTGAACTGAATACATGGAACCTTCATCAACCATTTTATTGTCTTCAATATTATGGGGGTCAGGGTGACCAAGCTTTTCTGTTGGCACTGTATCATTAAGGAAACGGTCAGGAATCATGCCTTTCATTTTAACGGCAAGGGACTGTACCTTGTTACGATTGTTCTTGCTGGTCAATAATAAAATACTTGTAATTCCGACACCTGCTAGTACATATGGATTTAACGGACGAGAATTCATTATTATGCTCCTCCTCTTTAAATATAGAAATTTGTATTTCTTACTCTACATTTACCCGGCCTGTTTAAATGAAAACATTTTTTATTTAAACATTGTTTCCAGATCAAGAAATAATTACTCCTTTTGCAAGGTTTTAATGAGGAGGGGAGAGGGGAAACATGTAATTATTAAATAAGAAGAGAAAGGCTCCAGCTGGAAAGGAAGATGGAGATGAAAAAAGAATACAGTGAGCATAATTGGAAGTGGCATCGCTATGACCATACTAATGAAATAGAATGTGAAAAAGCCCCGGATTTTAAAGATGCATTACAGAAGTGGGCTGAAAAAACGACAGAGAATAAAACAAATGTAATGGAAATGGATACTACTGTGCGGGAAAAAGAGTATATAAGCGGCTCGCTCATCTATCAGCAGACAATAAAAGAGCAGCATGAGAACAGTTTATTTCACTATTTTTTAACGAGAGACTTTCTAATAACCGTAAACTTTGATTCCGCTGTTATTCAATCCGATAACTCTTTGCTATTAAAAAAAATGGAACAAACACACAATGCGATCGATGGATTTTTTGTCATTTTGGGTGAGGTCCTAAGTGATAACATTCAAAAGATTGATAAGTTTGAAGTCAGATTAAACGATTTGCTTTGGAAGATAAAAGAGAAAAACAATATTAATCGCCTCGAAGAAATCTATCAGCTCCGCCATCAAATTTTAGTATGGAAAAATCTAATGATTCCTGTTAAAGAAATCAGGCTTGGGATTGAGGAAGCTTTTGGCGAAGATGTAACCGAAGGGGCCGAATTCAAAAGAACATGCAAGAGAATTGAGAGGGGATATACGCTTGTAAGGGAATATCAGCAGGAAATTGATGATCTGGTTAATTTTGAAGAAATGGTATCCATGCACAGGGGAAACGAAATTGTTAAAACGCTGACTGTCATAACGACTTTAATGACGCCGGTTGCTTCTTGGGGAGCACTTTGGGGCATGAACTTTAAATATATGCCTGAGCTTGACTGGAAAATTGGATATCCCTTATCCATCTTCGTAATTGTTGCGACTACAGCAGCTCTTTACATTATGCTCATTAAAAAAGGATGGATGGGGGATATTTTGCGAGGAAGAAAGAAGGATTCTTTCTTTAAATAAAGGCACTTTTAAATTTTCCCTTTAGGCACTCAGCGAACGCGGGCAGTACGACGCGGGGGCTGCCTTTGTCACACTCCTCCCTCAGGACTTTGAGTAAGCATCTTAGGAATAACACCGCCCTCGAAAAATTCGAATGCGTTTTCGAGGGCCTCGCGTCATCTGCACCAATTGCAAAAATCAACAAGAAGCCTTCACTCAGCCTAATAAAAGGAATGCCCGTATTAAACGGCATTCCTCTCAGCTGTTTTCAATAAATGGTCTAGGCTTTCCTTTATACCATCTTCATAGGTTGTTTTAGGGAGAGCACCAATGCGCTGTTCGTATTTGCTGCCGTCCAGAATTACGGGCGTTTCATTTAGATACATCATCTCCGTATATTCCCTCATGAAAGGATCAAAGACGCCAATGGCACGGATCATCCATTTGTGAACAGGCCTAAAAGAAACCTGTTTATTGAGATGCCGGGAAGCAATACGTGCGATTTCCTCACCTGTAATCGTCCCTGTCCCTGGAATATTCCATACTTCACCGTACGCTCCTTCTTTTAAGGCAAGGTCAGCTAATGCCTTCGCTCCATCCTTTATATATATAAATTCTCTGGCTATGTTGGTTTTACCAACAAACAAAACCGTATTTTTATCGATAATTTGCTCGAAGGTGTATTGTAAAAGGGTGTTGCCTGTCTGCGGTCCGTAAAAATCAGGGAAATGCGCAATGATATAGGGAACGCCTGAGTTTTTAATTTTTTCAATCAAAGTTTGGCGAAGCTTGCCTTTTTTTGTGTGAGGATTCTTGGCGGATGTTTCGGTTGCAGGCTTGGATTGCAGACCGTAGGAGTAAATATTATCAACATAGATAAATGGCTTATTCTGCTTGCTGCAAACATCCAGAATATGATCCAGGAGAATGGACAGTGCCGGGTCCCAGTTCTGGTAAGGGATATTGATAGCATGGAATACGGCATCCGCTTTGGAAACAGCTTTTTCAACATCAGCCTGGTTCATCGCATCTCCTGGAAAGATGTCAGCATTTGAACCCCAATTTTCTTTGTATTTAACCAAATTCTCTTCTGATCTGGCAAATGCGATGGTTTTTATATTTTTCTGGCAAAGAGCCTCTGTCAAAGCGTAGCCCATTCCGCCGGTAGCACCGAGCACTGCAGCTTTTTTAAACATATTAATCATCCTTTTTTTTTATTGACCGCTGTTCAAATGACGGTAAAATTGAAGAAATAATCCTTCACTTCTTTACCTAATTGCTTTGATTAAAAAATTTACATGTGAAGAGGCCAGCTCCTTCACATCTTCAAATGCTGTTTCCGATTTGCAATAATGCGTCACAAAACCGTGCATACTTAGGAATATCGACCAAATCTCCTTCACGGAAAGAGGCTTCTTGGTTAGGGAGTTAATAGCCCGTGCAAAATGTAAATAGCTTTTATTTGGTCCTTCCTGAAGATAGCTTTTTAAATCATCGTCACGAATCAAAAACATCAATTCATAATGTTTTTGATGGGTAAGGCCGAATTGGATATACCGATAAAGAATGTTATATAACTTCTGTTCATTGGTTTCTGCAGGCTCAGCCAGAACACTTTCGAGCTCCCGGTTGAGCTTCTGGAAATCGGTTTCAATGATTTCATAAAATAATTGGGCTTTATTTTTGAAATGATAATAGATGGCACCGTGGCTGCAGCGGAGAGTATCCGCAATTTTTCTCATGGATGCTGCTGAGTATCCTTCCCTGACAAACAGGTCACGTGCTACAGTGATGATCGCTTCTTTTGTTAATTCATCGTGGGCTGCTTTTCTTGGACTCATCAAATCACCTTTCGTTATTGAACACTGGTCAATAAAATTATATGCCCTTAAGGATATTTTTGGCAACAATAATTTGATGAACTTTCCAAATTATTTTTATTAGCAAACAGCTTTTGGTATGCTAAAAGAAAATATTTTATCTCTTCAGGAGGAAACAACATGAATGAAACAAAAACATGCAGAGAGTCCTTTACAGTAAAAACAAGCATTGTCCTGCCGCCTGACACGAATACATACGGAACTTTATTCGGCGGGAAGCTTATGGCCTATATAGATGATGTGGCAGCCATTGCAGCGATGCGTCATGGGAGAAAGAATATTGTAACGGCATCTACTGATTCCGTTGACTTCCTTCATCCTGTTTATGAAGGCAATTCGGTTTGTCTGGAAGCATTTGTAACTTATACAGGCAGAACCTCGATGGAGGT
The DNA here is from genome assembly GCF_018613175.1 of Bacillus sp. ISL-47. NCBI lineage: Bacteria > Bacillati > Bacillota > Bacilli > Caryophanales > Bacillaceae > Bacillus > Bacillus sp. ISL-47. The sequence goes on from NZ_JAGGQS010000024.1 coordinate 17,851, forward strand.
TTTTGTCAAGGTAATTGCCGAAGATCTGGTCACAGGCGAACGAAATGTTTGCGCCATGTCTTTCCTGACGATGGTTGCCATCGATGAAAATGGCAAGCCAACTCCAGTACCTTCCGTAGTGCCAGAAACTGATGAAGAAAAGAGTTTATATGAAACAGCCAAAGAACGCGCTGAAATCCGGAAAAAACGCAAAAAAGACAGTGAAGCCAGGGCAAAAAAATACGGAACAGGTTTGCCCTGGTAGATAGGGGGAGAAGAATGGGTTCAAGAGTCATGCATGCAATCATTGCTAATGAGATCGCATCCAGACTGGAACTGAAAGACAAATCAGCTTTTATACTGGGAGGAATAGCGCCTGATGCTGTTTCTCCCAAAGAATATTCCCATTTTTATAGGGGAGATACCAATGACTATTCCCGTACAATTGGTTACAAAGAGTTCTTGAAAAATACCAAAGCATATGTGATTCTCTCGTTTGATCAGATAATCGGGTATGTGGAAATTTCTGTAGACCGAGGGGTTTTCGAATTGAATAGTGTGTAAATTGTAAAAATAGGCTCTATTCGTATAGATTGTTGTTCTTGGACTATAGATTGCCCGTTGATTTCCGCTCCAGTCACGCAGCGAACCCGCGGGGAGGGGAGGAACGGGAGCTTCCTCGGCGTTTCACGCCTGCGGGGTCTNNTTCGAGGATCAAGTGCCTTCCGCTCCAATCACCTCAGTAATTAAAACTAGTTTGTAAGCAAAAAACTTTGCGAAAACAGCCTAAAAAAATAACTCCTCATTTATTCCTAGTCTTCCAAGGTATTTGGAACTTTTTTCATATCCGGGTCTAGTAAAATAGATTTAACTTTCAGAATATTAACTCTTATTTCTTGCTAATCCTTTTCCTTCCTCTTAAGTTAGACGTGTAGAAAACTTACTAAAGGAGGAAAAAGATGAAGAGAATATGGAAAGCCAGTTTAGCCGTTTTTTTTAGTATTTTACTAGTGGCCGGCACAATGCCTTTAACCGGCCAGGCAAAAAAGCCTAAAAATGACTATGAAGGCTATAGCCAGGTTGACGTCGGCGAGGACGGCATGGTGGCTTCGGCCCATCCGCTCGCATCGCAGATTGGTGCCGATGTCTTAAAAAGGGGCGGTAATGCCATAGATGCGGCTGTTGCTGTCCAGTTTGCACTCAACGTGGTGGAACCGATGATGTCAGGTATTGGCGGCGGCGGCTTCATGATGGTGTATGATGGCGAGACAGAGGAAACGAACATCATTAACAGCCGGGAACGTGCTCCGGCCGGGGCCGCACCTGATATGTTTCTGGATGATGACGGAAATCCTATTCCATTTTCGGAGCGTTCAACCGGCGGTACAGCAGTCGGGGTACCAGGGACCTTGAAAGGCTTGGAAACGGCACTGGATATATGGGGAACACGTCCAATGCAGCAGCTGATCGGCCCTGCTATTAAGCTGGCTGATAAAGGTTTCCCGATTGATTCGGTATTGGCGGATGCGATTGCCGATAATCAGGATAAGCTGAGCAGATCGGCTGCAGGCGAAGTATTTCTGCCAAATGGCGAACCTTTGGCAGAAGGGGACCATCTGGTACAGAAGGACCTGGCGAAGACTTTGAAAATGATTCGTTCTGGCGGAGCGGAAGCTCTTTATAATGGGGAAATCGCCGAAGCCCTAGCTGGTGTTGTCCAGGATTTCGGCGGATCGATGACTCCGGAAGATCTTGCAAACTATGATGTAACTATCGATGAACCGGTTTGGGGAGACTATCAGGGTTATGAAATAGCAAGCATGCCTCCTCCAAGCTCGGGCGGTGTATTTTTGCTGCAGATGCTGAAAATCTTGGATGATTTTAATCTATCACAATACGAAACAGACTCATGGCAAAAATACCATCTGCTTGCTGAAACGATGCATTTGGCTTACGCAGACCGTGCGGCATACGCAGGTGATCCGGAATTTGTAAATGTTCCGATTAATGGATTGCTCCACCCGGATTATATTAAAGAGCGCCAAGAACTAATCAGCCTGGATGAAGTGAATGCAAACCCGGAAGCTGGAGATCCATGGAAGTATGAAAACAGCTCAGCAAATTATGAAGCGGCTGCCCAGCCAAACGACAGGGAATATGGCGAGACCACCCATTTTTCAGTAACAGATAGATGGGGGAATGTCGTCTCTTATACAACAACGATTGAACAGGTATTTGGTACTGGCATCATGGTACCGGGCTACGGATTCATGCTGAATAACGAGCTGACAGACTTTGATGCTGTTCCAGGCGGAGCCAATGAAGTCCAGCCAAACAAGCGCCCGTTAAGCTCCATGACACCAACAATCGTTTTTGAAGACGGAGAACCTGTACTGACAGTCGGCTCACCAGGCGGCCCGACCATTATCACATCAGTACTGCAAACCATTTTACATGCAATCGAGTATGATATGGAATTAAAGGATGCAGTCGAAGAGCCGCGCATCTATACGAACAATTTGAATTCCTATCGATATGAAGAGGGAATTTCTGAGGGAGTCATGAATCATCTAAATGATATGGGGCATAACTTCGGTCCAAATCCAACAACAATCGGAAATGTACAGAGCATCCTAATTGACCATGAAAATGGCACCTTTAAAGGCGTGGCAGACTCCAGCCGCAACGGAGCAGCCATCGGTGTAGACTTAAAAGGTAAAGGAAAGGATAAAAGAAAATAGAATATCAAAAAGATAGCGCCCTGCTACGGTGGGGCGCTATTTGTATGTCTGCGCCGTTTTTCAGAACGAGTCTAGCCTTTATAACAGACGGTTAAATAGGTAGTTGCACGCAAATCGAGGAAAGCGGTTCATAAACTGTAAAAGCTACACGCAAAAAGAGGAAAGTGATGCATAAATTTAAGAAGTTGTCCGCAAATAACGGATGGGTATTCAAATATTAAACAAGTGCAATGAATCCCAGCTTTTTAAACCGAAAGTGCATTGAAAGCTCTATCTAATATTCGAACTCAAGCTCTATTAAAAAACAGAATGAATGAGTATTCATTTAACAGGAGGGATTTCTCCTCAATTGTTGAATTTAACAGATGGGGGTGAATAAATGTTTGCCGTAAATGTGGAAGGCGCTATTTATAAAGATGGCAAGTGGCTGGTTATTGAGCGTGGCCGGAAGGAATCACATGCAGCAGGCGAGCTGGCTCTGGCAGGCGGGAAGGCGGAGCAGGAAGGCCATACAACAAATCTTCTCGAGCGCACTGTAAAGCGGGAGATTTTTGAAGAAGTCGGCCTGCTGGTCAGCGACCATATGCATTATGTAAGAAATACATCCTTCATTGCAAACGGCGTCCATGTAGTGGATATCGTTTTTCTATGTGAGTATGAAAGCGGAGAGGCTTTTAATAAAAGCCCGGATGAAGTGGAAGCCGTTTTCTGGATGACAACAGATGAAATTCTGCAGAATCCCGCTGCTCCAATCTGGCTGAAGGATAGTATTAAACAGGCGGAACTTTTAAGAAGAAGCTTAGAAAAAATTTAATCAAATAAGGGGGCAATAAAAGTGCCAGTCAAAGAAGAGCTTCAGCAGCTTGTCGATAAAATGAATGCGGACCCTGTACATATCAAGAATGAAAAGGATCGGGTATTCCAAGTAGACCTGGAGGAAAGCGGCCGGCTGCAAATCATTTTAAAAGATGGAAAGGTGGCTGTGGAGGAGGACGCACCTTATGAGCCGGAAGTTACACTTAAACTATCAGATAAAAACTTCTCCAAGCTTTTAAAGGACAACCTGAACACGACAGTGGCGTTTATGACCGGCGGACTCAAGGTGGATGGCAAAATGGGCCTTGCCCTTAAACTGCAGGAAATAGTGAAAAAATATCAATAAGAAAAAGGCAGCCCCTCCATAACAGGAAGCTGCCTTTATGCAGCTAAAAATACAATGCCATTAATTCTTCATCATAGTACACACCATTGATCTTCAAAGCACGCCGTTCCTTGCCGTAAACTTCAAACCCAAAAGACGAATATAGCTTTTTCGCAGGCTCATTTTCTGACATGACAGCCAAATGAATCTGCTCAACGCCTTCCCAGCTCCAGGCCTTTTCTACGGCTTCACCGATCAGTTTTTTACCGATGCCCGTCTGTCTGGAGGCTTCGGTCACATACATCGCATATATATTGGACCGGTGCTTCATTTTTAATCCGGTTTCCCTTACTAAGCTAACCACACCCACAAGCTGGCCACCTTCAAATGCGCCAAAGTGAAAGGAGTTATCAGCTTTAAATCGGTCTCCATAAACTTCGGGAGGGCGCCCAACCTCTTCTTCATAGCTGGAACCAAACGCCTCTGGGTTCTTTCTTAACCCTTCTAATCTCAATTCTTTGTATTTTACAGCATCATCAGGCTGTAAAAGCCTTATTTCCATTTTAATGCCTCCTTCACGCTTCTGTCTCCGCTACATGCTTGACCCGCTCCGCAAATTGTTTAACGATCTTGTCATTCGCAAAAATTAAGAAGAGTTTTACAAACCATTTTAACGCCTGGTTCGTGGCCGTGTATTTGAACCGGGTTCTGTTCTCGTCCAATTTGTCCATTTCATAGTGGGCTGTAATATCGAACATGTTAGCAAGGCGAAAACCGACCTTCAGCACTTTATGGTCTGGAGTATCCGAGTACTTGAGGGTTTCCACATCGTATTCTTCAACCCTTGATCCTTCTTTATATTTTTGCCGGTAGATGGTGCCGACACCTTCATCCGTAATTTTAACCGGCTTATGCTCGACCACCTGGGGCATGATTTTTTGCATATTTTCCTCAGAACCATTTAATAGCCCCCATACCCTTTCAATCGGAGCTTGAATTTCTATTTCAGTTGACCACTTTTTCACCCTGCCATTCCCCCTATGGTTAAAATCCTATTTCCATTACTTTCTCTGTACCTGCACAAAACCCTTTTACTTTTTTGTTGTTTCCGGAAACTTTGTTGCCTTTTGAAGGCAACCGTAATTTAACCTACTGAGTTGATTGTAGCGGAGGGCACTTGATCCTCGAAAATGCATTCGCATTTTCTTACGAAGAGGTGTCTATTCAAAGAAGTTTATTCAATGTCCTGCGGGAAGTGAGAGAAGTGCGAGACCCCACAGGCGAAGCCGAGGAGGCTCGCAACCCTCCCCGTTGAAAGCAAGTGTCCGTAGCGGAAATCAACGGGCAAAATCAATAAAACAAAAACAATAATCTATGAGAAAAAGGAGCCTGCTTTTTATGAAAATTAGTTTTAATCCCCAATATACGGGAACAGGAATGAAAAGGATAAACAGGAGGGATTAACATGTCACAGGAATACGGTAAATACCTAAAGGATGTTGTAAAAGGGCAGCAGTCCCAGCAGGACAAGCAGCAATCACTGAAGGATCAGGAACGCTTGCCGGATCAGCAAAACCGTTTGAAGGACCAGGAGAATATGAGAAGATAATAAAGTGAGGGAGCTATAATTTGTAGCTCTCTTTTTTTAGAGGAAAAAAAGAATTTCGCCCCGAATATTAAAGCAAAGGTTTGCCGATGATGAATATACATATAAAAAGGGGGACGAAAGATGGGCGTATTATTTGGTTTAATTATAGTGACTCTTGCCTTTGCCTACAGCATTGACCGCAGGCGAAAGAAGAATAATAATACACTGCAAAAAGGAATCAGTCCAAACGAAAAGCCGGGAGAAAGTTCGAATTATATGATGGGTGACAATCGGTATACTGGAGGGGGACAATAAAATGGGAAGCGTTGTGTAATAAGCAAGGCTTCTTTTTTTGTCCCTATAATGCTTTCTTCTCCTGAAAATGGGAAAAGCTAATGGTACCTGGTTTCTTTTGGGCATCAGAAAGGGTATAAGATACATACAGAATTGTAACCTTTTTAGAGTTGGAGAAGTGGGCCATGAGAAGACGCAGAATCGAGTCACTTTTTGTATTTATCTTAATTGTAACAACCTATACAATATTTTTTACAGATGCCAGCACACTAATCAAGCTAGTTGCTGCTATTTTGTATGGCACGGCCATTTTAATAAGTGCCTATTCATTGATGCTCGAAAACCGTTCCCCCCATCAGACCCTTTTATGGATGTATGTTCTTGTGTTTTTTCCGGTGTTTGGTTATCTTTTTTACTTGTTTTCCGGACAGCTTTACTTGAAAGGCTATTTGTTTAAAAGCAAAAGGAGCAGGGACCGGGATGAATGGAAAAGACTGATGAAGAGAGAGGATACCCCGGATATTTCCTTCCTGCAGGACAGCCAGCTATGCTTTGCCAGGTTTGCCAATAATGTGGCCTTAACGCCGCTTAGCACCAATTCGCGGGCGAAGATGCTGAAAAATGGAGAGGAAACCTTTAATGAAATTAAGAAAAAACTGCGAGAAGCAGAAGAGTTTATCCATATGGAATATTATATTTTCCGCTCAGACCGGCTTGGAAAAGAAATCATAAATATATTAATGGATAAGGCCAAGCAGGGTGTGGAGGTGCTGTTTATTTTTGATGCGGCAGGCAGCATGGGGATTTCACTGGAGGATCTGCAATCCATGGAGGAAGCGGGCATTAAAGTACGGCCTTTTTCCCCTCTGAAATATGGATTTTTTAATCAGAAATTTAATTTCCGCAATCACCGAAAGATTGTCGTCATTGATGGGAAGGCCGGTTTTGTAGGCGGTCTCAATGTTGGCGTTGAATACTTGGGCGAGGACGAAAAAATCGGTTTTTGGCGAGATACCCATATGATCTTAAAAGGTGAGGCCGTATACACCCTTCATACGGTGTTTTTGCTGGATTGGGAATATGTCAGTAAAGAAGAGGTACTCGAGCAATATAGAGAGGTTAAGTATCAAATTGACGATGACGTGCTGGATGGGGCGGTGCAGGTTGTTGCAAGCGGCCCTGACACTCAGCAGGGCATTATGAGTGATTTATATTATTCCATCATCTCTTGTGCAACCAAATCCATTTGGATTGCCACGCCATACTTTGTTCCAGACGAATCCATCAGGACAGCTTTAAGGGTTGCGGCAGCTAAAGGGGTGGAGGTGCGTATCCTGGTGCCGGAAATTAACGACAGCTTCCTGACCCAATATGCGAGCAGATCTTACTTTCCGGAGCTGCTGCGGTACGGAGTGGAGATTTATTCTTATAAAAAAGGCTTTTTACATCAAAAAATCATTATCGTTGACGGCATTCTCGCTTCGATTGGAACAGCCAATATGGACATGAGAAGTTTCCACTTGAATTTCGAAGTAAATGTATTCCTATACGGCACCAGCTCCATCCGCGATCTTGTCTCCCATTATGAGGAGGATTTGGAGGAGAGCGTTAAAATAAGTCCTGTAGAGTACTATAAGAGAGGTTTTGTTGAAAGATCAAAAGAATCATTCGCCCGGCTGTTTTCGGGTGTACTGTAAAGGTGTCTTGGATAGGCGCCTTTTTTTTATGTCTGGAAAGATAATTGTTACCTTGCAAATTAGAGAATAGAACCTGCAAATAGAGTGGTCCAACCTGCAAATAGCCAATCACTCATTTTCCATTTAGGTCCCCAGACCAGGACCAATCATTCTTCCTATTGGTCAAAAAAGGAAAAATCCATACTAAAATGAATATTAGTACGGTATGATTAGAATAGTTTGAAAAGTTAGATATATGAAGGAGGGGTTTCATGCTTTCACAATCACTTATTGAAGACGTCATAACGGCAGCTCTAGCCACTGGCGGGGATTTCGCGGAAGTATTCGTTGAGGACCGTTTTACAAATAATTTGGCGCTGCAGGGCGGGAAAATTGAGAGCAGTTTGTCAGGCCGGGATTTTGGGATTGGCATTCGCGTGTTTAAGGGAATGCAGAGCGTTTATGCCTATACAACGGATGGAACGAAGGAAGGCTTGCTAAAAGCGGCGGGGAATGCTGCGCAGGCAATCATCGGAAACACGGTTATTCAGCCCTCCCAGCTGCGAAAGGAAATGATTCCTGCGGCACATCCGATCTCTTTAAATCCGAGGGAGGTTGAGAAGTTCCGCAAAGTGGATGTAATGAAAAAGGCTTACGAAATTGCCAAAGACTATCATAATAGCATCCAGCAGGTTACGGTTAGATATTTGGATGAAGAGCAGAATGTACTGATCGCCAACTCGGAAGGCAAGTTTGTAGAAGACCGCAGAGTACGCAGCCGCCTTGCGATTCAATCGATTGCAGCAGACGGCAATCAGATGCAGCCGGGATTTTACGGACCTGGTGCTCATAAAGGCTTTGAATTTTTAGAAAACCTGAATCTTGAGCATTATGCAAATGAAGCATCCCGTATTGCGGTTACGATGCTAGGTGCAGATCCTTGCCCAAGCGGGAAATTCCCTGTCATTATTGATAATGAATTCGGCGGCGTTATTTTCCACGAGGCATGCGGACATGGACTTGAAGCCACATCTGTCGCGAAAGAGAATTCCGTTTTTGCCAACCGGATTGGGGAAAAAGTGGCTTCGGATGTCGTTACATATATTGATGACGGCACAATCGCCAATGAGTGGGGATCCATCACCATTGATGATGAGGGCGAAAAAGCACGCAAAAATGTTCTGATTGAAAACGGTATTTTAAAAGGTTACCTGATTGATAAATTTAATGGGCGGAGAATGGGCATGGAGTCAACCGGTTCAGGCAGAAGGCAGTCCTACCGTTTCGCTCCGACTTCCAGAATGACCAATACGTATATCGCTAATGGAAAGTCCTCTCCGGAAGAAATTATTTCAAACACTGAGCATGGCATCTATACGAAATACATGGGCGGCGGCCAGGTGAACACAACGACCGGCGATTATAATTTCGCGGTTATGGAAGCGTACCTTGTGAAGAATGGGAAAATCGGCAAACCGCTTAAAGGTGCTACCTTAATCGGAAACGGACCTAAAACCCTCCAGCTTGTTGATATGGTCGGAAACAATCTTGATCATGGTGCGGGCATGTGCGGGTCTCAAAGCGGCAGCATCCCTGTGAACGTAGGCCAGCCGATGATTCGTGTGAGCGAAATGACCGTCGGCGGAAGAAAGGGGGAAAAATAGGATGAATTTACAGGAGTTTAAGGAGCAGCTCTTCCAGCTGGGTGAGCAGCATGGCTTTACGGATATGGAGCTCTATTACGAGAGGGATGAGAAGTTTGCTTGTGAGCTTTATAAAGGGGAAATCGATACCTATGACACTTCCGAAGTATTCGGAACCTCCTTCCGAGGCCTATACGAGGGCAAAATGGGCTATGCTTTTACGGAGAAGCTTGATGAAGAATCTCTTTCTTTTCTTATAGAAAATGCGAAGGAAAACTCCGAGTTTATAGAAGATGAAGTGCAAGAAGAGATATTCGCTGGCAGCCAAAAGTATGAAGAAGGAAACTTCTATTCGGCTAATCTTGCAAAAGTAACAATTTCAGAAAAAGTCAATTTGCTTAAGGAAATTGAAAAGCATATTTATGCGTATGATGAACGGGTAACGGGGACCGATTATTTTATGCTGAGCAGCGGTGAGACAGAAAAGGCCATTATGAACAGCAAAGGTCTCAGCCTCAGTGAAAAGAAGAATCATATCGGAATTTATGTATCGGTAATCGTTAAGCAGGACGGTCAGGTGAAAAATGGAGAGTACTCCAAGTTTACAAGAAACTTCTCGATCTTAAAGCCTGAAGAAATCGCAAAACATGCAGTGGAAGAAGCCTTGTCGCAGCTGAATACTCAAAGTGCTGAAAGCAAAAACTACCCAGTTTTGTTGAGGAACGATGCTGCGAGTGCATTATTGCAAACATTCACCCCTATTTTTTCAGCAGAAAATACACAAAAAGGGCAATCAGCCTTAAACGGAAAAACAGGAGAAACGATTTCGGTCCCGTCACTGAGTATTGTAGACGATCCATTTTTGGAAGAAGGGCTGCTCAGTTCAAGCTTTGATAGCGAAGGTGTTGCAACAGTTAAAAAGGATATTGTGAAAAGCGGCAAGCTCGTTTCGCTGATGCATAACCGTAAAACAGCACAAAAAGAAGGAGTGGAATCGACAGGAAATGCCTATAAAGCCTCCTATAAGGGAGCGTTAACGGTAGCACCAACTAATCTCCATGTCGTTCCATCTGATAAAAGCTATGATGAATTAGTATCATCCATATCTGAGGGAATTGTCATTACCGAACTGTCCGGACTCCACTCTGGAGCGAATACCGTATCAGGAGACTTCTCTATAGCAGCGAACGGGTATTTCGTCAAAGACGGAAAAGTTCAAAACGCTGTCAATCAAATGACTATTGCCGGCAATTTTTATGAGCTCCTGAATAATATAGAAGCTATTGGGTCTGATTTGGAATTCTCCATGGGATTTATGGCTTCCGGCTATATAGGTTCCCCTTCACTTTTAATAAAAGAACTTGCTGTAACAGTAGAGTAGCAGGAGGTGGCACATCACAATAGTGGTGTGCTTTTTCTAATAAAATTCATGAGTAGGGAAGGAAGTGTGCCTGGAAAAGCAGAATATTGAATTTCATCGTACAATTAATTATTAACAAGCAGGGGGGACACTCTATAAAAGCCAAAAACAATGCGAACCGTTGATAAATAAGGTTAGTTGTTGCGGAAGGTGAGAGACTCCAGCGGGAGAAGTGGGACAGATGAGACCCCACAGGCGTTGTACGCCGAGGAGGCTCACCTCTCGCCCCGCGGAAGCTTGAGCATCCTGGAGCGGATATCAACCTCTCCTCCCTACTTGTTATAAAAGTAACAAGTTTGCGAAAATAGCCTTATGGAAAAATCATTAAAGTAAAGACAAAGCAAAGCTCATAATATCTAAAAGGAGGCCAAAGCGATGAAAACATTGGAGGCTAAACGCATTCTTCTTCGAAACCTTACACTTGATGATGCCGAAAAGGTAGAAGAGTATGCGAGCGATTATGACGTAGCAAAGACCACTTTAAATATTCCGCACCCTTATCCTAAAGGCGGTGCGGAGGAGTTTATTACAAGTATTCTTGAAGCCGAGAAAAAAGGAAAGATTGCTATTTTTGCCATCACGCTAAAAGAGGATAATCGTTTAATTGGGCTGATTAATATTTCGGGACCAAATGCAAACAGAAGAGCGGAAATCGGCTATTGGATCGGCAAGCCGTTCTGGGGTAAAGGCTATGGAACTGAAGCCGCCATGGCGATTATCAAATACGGCTTTGAAGAAATGAATCATAACCGCATTTATGCGCTTGCTTTTACCGATAATCCGGGGTCCTGGAGGATTATGGAGAAGGCTGGAATGAAGCATGAAGGAATATTGCGCCAGCATGCAGTAAAAGACGGGAAGCCGGTAGATTTAACTTATTATGCGATCTTGCGGGAAGAATATATGGCTAAACACGCCTAGTTTGAATCTGGTTCTTGAATGTGTTTCAATGGAAGCATAACTTTTCCTAAATGGAGGTTCTTGTGAGAATCATTGCTTCCCACCCCTTTATCATTGTAAGCCGGACGATTGACTGGAATCAGCAGCAGTACATTGAACAGGAACACCATCTTCATCTCTATGAAGACCAGATTATTTCGCCCACGGAAAAATTTCTGATTGATGAAGTATGGGATATGTCATACAGGGTGTCCAATTCGGAAATCGGATTCCTTTACCTTCATACGAACCGGGGGCTGTATTCCTTTCATGTAAAATCTGAACCAAGTCAATTTATCCATCATTATAAGGAACTCAAGCAATAAGAAAGCCGGAACAGTCATTAACAGACGATTCCGGCCGTTTATTTTAACCCTGTTCACTTAGGCGCACAAGCATGTGGGCCAGCTTATGCCTTTCTTCTTCATCTCCTACCTTCCACAATTCTTTCAGCAGCTGCTCTTCCCGGTTTTTTGGCTCCACATTTTCAGCGAGGTAAGCAGCAACCTTTTCAGCTGTTACCGCAAGCTGCTCTTCATTTAATCCCAGCCTTTTGCCAAGCTCGATTCTTTCGCTCAGGTAGCTCTTAAATTCATCAAAGGTGCTTAAGATATCTTCAGCTCGCTCATTAGACATACGGTCCATTGCCTTTCTAACATTTTTTGTATCCAATTCACCATCTTGTTTAATTACGTGTTCTTGTTCATTCATACTTATGGCCTCCTAAAAGAATGTTTCTTATTTAATATCCTTTTAGAAGACAAGTTAAACTAGCTTCCTGCATTTGCTAGAGTTCATTTGAAGGAGAAGTCCCCTTTACTGCATTCAATTTTTTAAACCTTGCTCTGGATAAAAGAACCCCAATTTCATATAACCCGATCAATGGTATTAACACGAGAATCTGTGAAAATAGATCGGGAGGCGTAATTAGTGCTGAAACAACTGCCATAATAACATAAGCGTATTTCCGCATGGAACTGAGCATAGCAGGTGTGACAATGCCAATGGCTGTCAGGAATAACAAAAGCAAGGGAACCTCAAAAAGAAACCCAAAAGGAATGGTGGACATCAGCAAAAATGAAAAATATTCCCTGGCAGTAATCATCATGGAAAAGTGGGATTCCCCCAGTAACATCAGAAATTGATAAATAGTGGGGAAGATAATGAAAAAACCGAAGCAAAGACCGCCGATAAAACTGAAAAGGATGGCTGGGAAAAACATGATAGATAGCCTGCTTTCTTTTTCAGTTAATGCCGGCTTCACAAATAGCCACACCTGATAGGCGATAAAAGGAAGCGAAAGCCCGAGGCTAATGCTTCCTGCTATTCCTGTATACATCTTAATGACATCAAGAGGCCCAAGCATGACAAGTTCATGCTGATTTGACAGCAAGGGTATTAATCTATTGATGGAAACTAAACAAACGGCAAAGCAAAATATAAAGAAAATTAGCGACCGAAGAAGCACTTTTCTTAGGTCCGTTAAATGCTCCACAAGGGTTTGCTCATCTTTGTCCATTTCAAACCCTCCTCTTAAAGCGGTTTATCCTTTCGGTCTGATGGTTCGATTGGGCGTGTCTTCGTTTCAGGCTCATCATCGTCACTCATAATATCCCGGGCTGACTTTTTGAATTCGGAAAGTGTTCTCCCAAAAGCCGACCCGATTTCAGGCAGCTTCTTGGGGCCAAAGATAATTAAAGTGATGACCAGGATGATAATCAATCCCGGAATACCTATATTTGAAAGACCCATAATCCTCACTCCTTTTACTGCTGTTTATGATGTCAGACTTAAGCGCAATCAACTCAAGGTCTTAAGCTCCTGGAAAAGGAAAGCTTCGTCAGTAACTTATCGTTCTCCCAAAAGTGCAGGTTTTGGGAGGACGCAGCGGTTTTAGTCCGCGTTCCTTTTTAGGTGGAAGTCCGGCGCTTCCTCTTTATGCAAGCAGGCCGCCTTCTTTGCTGTATTTAATAATGCCCTCTGCTGCCCTGTAGGCAAGTGCTCCCACTGTTCCTGTAGGATTATAGCCTCCATTATGGGCAAAAGCAGATGCGCCAATGACAAATACATTTTCCGCATCCCACATCTGGAGGTAGTTATTGACCGCAGAAGTTTCCGGGTCTGCTCCCATAATGACACCGCCCGTATTGTGAGTTGTCTGATAAGGGACGATATCATAATGCTCAAGCTGCTGTCGGTCATTAACTCTCGAAGGGCCCATTTCTTTCATTATCTTGTCTGTGATACTGCCAATGTAGTTGTAAAGGTTTTTATCCTGTTCAGTAAAGTCGTAAGTCATACGCAAGAGCGGGAGTCCATAGGCATCTTTGTAGGAAGGATCCAAATCCATGTAATTAGTCTTGACTGGCATGGATGCACCCTGTGTACCGATGCTTAGTGCTCTTGTAAAATACTTGATTGAATTTTCCTTAAACTTGCTGCCCCATTTTGGTGTATCGGTCGGAACCATATTATATTGGATTGGCCTGTAGCCGGATTGGTTAATGGATATGGAACCGCCGTGGATGAAGTCAAGATCGGAATGGTCAAAATTATCGCCATTATAATCATCGACTGTCGCCCCCAAAGCACCAGCACCCATGAACGTATTGAATTGTTCTTCATCAAAGAAGCCTGCAGAACCAGGAAGTATCTGATAACAGTAATTCTTTCCAATAACACCTTTACCTGTGTCAGGATTATAGGGACGGCCAAGCTTGGAAGTAAGCAAAAGGCGGGTGTTATTCATGACATAGCTTGTCACAATGACCATTTCAGCCGGCTGGATAAATTCTTCTTTCGTCTGGACATCAATATATCTGACACCAGTTGCTTTTTTTCCGTCATGAAGAATTTCTGTTACATTCGCATAATTACGGATATCAACATTTCCCGTTTCTTTGGCAAAAGGAATAACGGCAACGGTTGGGTCTGCTTTAGCCCCATATTCACAGCCAAAGCGCTCACAGAAAGCGCAATACTGGCAAGCGGCCATCTTGGCGCCATACTGGTTTTCATAAGCTTGGCTCATATTCCCGGAAGGCATTTGATAAGGCTTCATTCCTAACGACTTGGTCGCTTCCTTAAACCTTGCAGTAATAGGCGTTTCCTTCATTGGAGGATTCGGGTAAGGGTTCGATCTTTTAGGGCCGAGCTCGCTTTCCTCTCCGCCAATCCCCGCAGCTTTTTCAAATTGATCAAAATAAGGCTCAAGTTCATCGTAGGTAATGCCCCAATCCTGAATTTGAAGGCCGAGATCCTTTACCTTTGCTTCGCCATATTTTTTTATCGTTTGCGATTTTATTTCAAAATCATAGGGCAGAAAGCGGAAGGTATGACCATTCCAATGGACACCTGATCCGCCTAAGCCCTCACCAAGCAAAAAGGAACCAAGCTGCCTCATGGGAAGGGCCCTTTCCTTGGCGTGATTGCGGAAGGTAATGGTCTCCTTTGAAAGATCCTGCATTAATTCATAGCGAATTCCATAGCGAAGCTCGTCATGGACTACATAGTAGTCTTTCACACCGCGTTCTTTTCCTCGTTCAAGGCCGACAACCTTGATTCCCTGCTTTCCAAGCTCGGCGGCAAGAATTCCTCCTGCCCAGCCGACTCCTATAATGACTGCATCTGTTTTTGGCAATGTTTTAGCCATATTCTTCCCTCCCGATAGTGGAAAATAAATTTAAATTCTTTCAAATTCCGATTATTTCGTATATGCATGGAGGCTGTTCGGTTTAATTTCAACGAATTTCTCGGACTCAATTTGGTTAATATAGCTCATTTGGTGGCCTGGGAAGTTTTTCATTTTCCACCCTTCCATATTCTTATTGCCTGCATATGCAGGATCTGCATACACACCCTCTATGGTTGCGGCCCGCAGGATACTAAAGAACGTTTTAGAAGTAACGCCCCGCAGCTCCACTTTGTCTTCTTCAAAGGCAGTGAGGATTTCATCCTGCTGTTCACCTTCCAGTTCAGCAAAAGGCTTTTTAAATTTATCCCTGCTGTAGGTTTGAAGAGCGACCAGGCCAACATCAAAGACTTCATGGCGTTTAAGAGGGGATTGATACCCCTGAAAGTTTGAACCGGGAAAGAAAGGGCCCTGCATATATTCCTTTGTATTGTGGCCCCATGAACCAGCCAGCTGATGGTCAATGAAAAAGGGAACATCCAAATCATTTGCCCCCGGCCCGTTTTCATCCTTCGGATAAATTCTTTCTACAGCGGCTTGCAGAATCCCGAATATCTCTGGATTGGTAAAATAAAGGGGTGACTGCTGGAATGCAACCTGGTCATGTCCATTTTCATGTTCGTTACCTTCAGTGGCAGTGCCGTCATCTTTATTCATGTTGGCTCCAATCAGCCCGCCAAGAATCCCTCCGCCTACCAATCCACCAGCAACTAAGCCGGAATTGCGGATAAATTTTCTTCGCGACATGGTTGATTCTGATTTATTTTCATGTTCAGACATTAACTGGAAACCTCCTTTTATTAGGCATTATGGAAAAAGATATTCATATCTAAACAAAGTTTAAAAAAATTTAATAAGGCGGCAGAAAAAAAAGAGGGAGAATTTTGAAATATAGGGAAGGAAAGATAGGAAAAAAATAACTTGAAATTAAAACGGTAGGGAAGGAATCTAGTGAAGAAGCTTTTTCGTGGACATTAAAAAAGATGCAAACCGCTTGGTCTGCACCTTTTTTAAGTCCGATGACGGACAACCTAAGGAGTTACGATATGCATAGGATCGAACCGATCTTAAATATATCGGTTATAGACGAGAGTGCCTTTCGAACGCTCTGCAAATCCTCCCTGGTTTCTTGCAATGCCAATGACGAACCTTGAAGTCGCTGTTACGCTTTTCATCGTGAACCAGTCCCTTCTGTTTTGTTATTGGCCTTGCATTATCTGTTTACCACGATGACCTGTCCCAAAACATTTTTCTTATAAGAAATATTTGGTAATTAAAAACCCTTTTTCTATTCAGTTTTATATAAGATGGATAAAATAAAAGGATAGGGAGTGAATGCATTGAATACAAAGAAAGAAATTCGTGAATACATATGGAATTATCTTGAGGAAAATAAGCTTGGACGTTTTCCTTTTCCGCTGAAAAATAGAATTCCCAATTTCAAAGGTGCTGAAAAGGCGGCACAATTTGTTTTTAGTATGCCCGAATACAAAAAAGCAAAAGTCATAAAAGTGAATCCTGATAGTCCGCAGCTGCCGATCCGCACACAAGTTTTAAAAGACGGTAAGACTTTGCTGGTGCCGACTCCAAGACTGAGAGCAGGCTTTATTATGGTAAAACCGGAATGGGTTCCTGCCGGTGAAGAACGAAAAGCCGCGAGCCTTAAGCATATACATTCATACGGAAAGGAAATTCCTCTTACTGAACTTCCTGTGATCGATTTATTTTTTGCAGGATCTGTGGGGCTTCATAGGGATGGAAGGCGAGTTGGGAAGGGCGAGGGGTATGCTGACCGGGAATATGCGATTATCAGGGAGCTTGGCAATCCTCCCATCCCTGTGATTGGAACGGCTAATAGCGCCCAGGTCACAGGTGCAGATATACCAAGAGATCCCTACGATTTGACGGTGGACTGGATTGCAACCGAAAAGGAGCTGATTCAAACGAATACACCTTATCCAAAACCGGATGGCATTCAATGGGAACTTGTGACCGAAGAGGAAATGGAAGAAATGCCAGTTTTGCGGGAAATATGGGAGATGACAAAAGGGAAGGCAGCCAAATGATAAGGCTGCCTTCTAGCCTTTTACTTCGTCCATTTTCTTTATAACATCATCAATCTTTGCGTGATCTTCAGGTGATTCATCAATATGGTTCCACAATATCTTTCCATTTGGGGAGAAAAGCCAGGTTCCGCCTTGAATATAGACATCCTGTGTTTTCATGGATTTCATTACGAATTCCTTTTGCTTTTCATCCTTAGGAATAAATCCGTTAACCTTTCCGGTTATAAAACTAAATGCTGCTTTGGAAAGAAGCTTCCATTTTGGCATCGTTTTATGTCCCATGCCCTTATAAGACTCCCTGGATGGATCGCCGAGGATTGGAAATGGGTAGGGACCAAACTGGTCAAGGAATTGTTTGATGAAAGGTCCTTTAGAAGGAGCGATGGCAATAACCTGAAAGCCTCTTGCCTCCACTTCGTTTATTCGCTCGCGCAACTGCGCAAGATAGGCTCTGCAAACTGGTCAGCCAAGGTGGCGGACGAATACAGCCATGGTATATTGGCCATGGATTGCCTGGTCCAGGGTAATGTTTTGTTCAGGGTTCTGGGTTTCTAGAATGTATTTCATGTATTTACCGCCTTTCAAGAGATACTTTAGATCATACCGAACCTTTACAAAGGAATACAGAAATAATGCTCTGTCTGTGCAAAAAGAAAAAGCAGGATCTGCTCCTGCTTTTCTTAGTCCCTGCTTCCCAGAATCCCGAAAATACGCAGGATATTGATGAACAGGTTGATAAAATCAAGATATAGATTAAGAGCCATTAAAGGCACTTCTTCAGCTGAAACACCATAATGCTTCATGCGGTTGAAATCGAATAGTACATATCCGCTGAATACCAGCACTCCAATGAAAGAGAAGGCAAGCATTCCGGTAGAGCTTAGCGGCCAGAAGATATTAAAAATGGAAATCGCAATAAGTGCAAGCAATGCAGCCATAAGCATGCCGCCCAGGAATGATAAATCGCGTTTGGTTGTAGTAGCGTAAACTGCTAGGCCTGTAAAAACGACTGTAGTTGTCGCAAGAGCAACCAGGACAGGGTTCGGTCCAATGGCAGCAAGGTAATGGGCCACAATTGGATAGGTTGTTACCCCTGAGATAAACGTGAACACATAAAGGAAGGTGTAACCGATCGCCTTTTTGCGGCGAAGCAGAAAGGCGAAAAGCAGCATTCCGACTTCCAGAATAACTAACGGCAGAAACAGTGCAGGCGGAACAAACACGCCGGCCATCGTCCCGATAAAAGCAATTCCTAATGATAGTGCAAATGCCCTCAGTACAGATGGCAAGTAGCCATTGCTGTTTGCAGTGTGCTGTACATACATTTTTTCATTTCTCCTCTATTGTAATTGTTATATATGTATATACGGAATACCTGTTAAGGAGGTTTCAGGATTTTATTTGTTTTTTAATAGATCCCTGATTTCTGTTAGAAGCTCCACATTTTTATCTATAACGGGTGAAGGCTTGGCTTCTTCTTTCTTTTTGAAGCGGTTTATCATCCTTACAACCATAAAAATTGAGAATGCAATGATCAGGAAATCAACAATATTTTGCAGGAATAAACCGTATTTTACCTCGGCGCTTCCCACTTTGACCATCAGGTTTGTGAAATTCACTCCTCCCAATAGCAGCCCAACAAGCGGCATAATTATATCATCTACAAGGGAAGAAACAATTTTTCCGAAAGCTGCTCCGATGATAACTGCAACAGCCAAATCTAAAACATTCCCTTTTAAAGCAAACTTTTTAAATTCATTCCACATATAATCCCTATCACCTTTCTGTACAAATTACCGTTATTATACTATGAACGGAAAGGGAAAGACTAGATAGGTCAGTACTTAAATGAAGAAAACCTCTAACGAAGGAGGACAAATCTTTATATACAGCAATAAATGCCTCCAAAACCCAGGTATATGAAGAATCTAAGAAAAAAAGGAGAGCCGGCATCAAAGCAGCTGCTATTGTTTCTCTCTTCAAAACTTAGAGTAAAGGCCCTGGTCCTTTCCTAAAATATCCGTTGACAGAAACAAGCTTTTTCTCTATAGTAACTATGACAATTACATTTAGAATATTCCCGTGTCAACGGGAGAGGTTCATAGCTTCACCCTCTATAAAAAACTATGGCTTTGATTATACAATAATCAACCATATCCAGAGAGGATATGGTTTTTGTTTTTTCAGGCTGTGTTTTGGACCTCTCTTGGATGCCGCGGGATCTTATAAAGGGAGGCTTTTTTTATGTCAGGAAGAAAAGATGAGGAATTAACGGATATTACATTATTGGGAAATCAGGGCACGAAGTATCTTTTTGAATACTCGCCTGCGATTTTGGAGGCTTTTGATAATAAGCATCCAAACCGCGATTATTTTGTAAAATTTAATTGCCCGGAGTTTACGAGTCTGTGTCCGAAAACGGGTCAGCCGGACTTTGCGACCATATATATCAGCTACATCCCAGATCAAAAAATGGTTGAAAGCAAGTCTTTGAAGTTATATCTTTTTAGCTTCCGTAACCATGGCGATTTTCATGAGGACTGTATGAATATCATTATGAACGACTTAATCGAACTGATGGACCCGCGCTACATTGAGGTATGGGGCAAGTTTACGCCAAGAGGCGGGATTTCGATTGACCCTTATTGCAACTATGGCAAGCCGGGCACGAAGTATGAAAAAATGGCGGATTACCGCTTAATGAACCATGATCTTTATCCGGAGACGATTGACAATCGTTAATGAGAGGTGAATATCTTTGCTTTTATATTTAAATGCAGCCTTTGCAGGGCTGCTTATATTATCAAATATCCTGGCTGTTAAATTGTTCAGCATCGGAAGCTGGGCGATCCTGCCCGCTGCTGTAATCGTTTATGTATTTACGTATCCAATTACAGATATTATTGGTGAGGTTTACGGCAAAGAAGCGGCGCGCAAAACAGTATTTGCCGGATTTGTGACTCAGCTGATGGCAGCGATTTTTATTTTCACGGCCATCCACCTTCCTTCCGCACCTTTTTTCGGTGCACAAGCCGAGTTTGAAACGATCCTAAGCGGCAGCTTCAGGGTAACCATTGCCAGCCTAATATCCTACCTGGTAAGCCAAAATCTTGATGTGTTTGTTTTTCACAAGTTGAAAGAAAAGCACGGCAGCAAAAAGCTGTGGATTCGCAACAATCTCTCAACGGCCTCCAGCCAGCTGATTGACACAACGGTTTTTATTCTGATTGCTTTCTTTGGCACAATGCCGCTTGGGGCTTTAATGGGCATGGTGGCTACTCAGTATATCTTTAAATTTACCGTAGCGGTTGCTGATACACCGTTAGTCTATTTATTTGTTAAAATGGCAAAAAAGGAACGTACTGGCGGTGAAGCAAATGCTGCGGCATGAGCTTGCATTAAATTCATTTTTAAAATAGTATCAAAAAAGCAGAGCAATCTGCTTTTTTTGTTGCACAAAAATAATATTAATGGGATTATGTTTAGGGAATATTCTGTATTCTTTTAACCGAATGCAAGAATACCTTCCAATTAATACATACTAAAAGAAAGCACTGAAGGGGGAAAAGATGAAGATAGATAGACATAAAAAAGATCCTCGCTTTAAAATTGCTGAAAAAGAGGCATGGATCGGAATTGCACTCGTTCTTTTTAACTTTATATGGTGGTATGGATTTGCCTATGGAATGGGCTCGGGTCCCGCAGAGGAATATACATACATCTTTGGATTGCCGGCCTGGTTTTTCTATAGCTGTGTAGCGGGCTTTCTTATTATGGTGGTGCTGGTAACTGCAGCCGTTAGATTCCTTTTTAAAGAAGTGCCTTTTGAAGATCGGGCGGAAGGGGGAGATTCCGAATGAACTGGGAAGTCGTGGCTCCTCTTCTCATCTTTTTAGTCATTATTTTTCTTATTGGCTTTTGGTCCAGCAGGCAAATGCAATCAGGCAATTCATTTCTTCAGGATTACTTTCTGGGTGGAAGGCAGTTGGGCGGGTTTATCCTGGCAATGACGATGATTGCTACGTACGGAAGTGCCAGCAGTTTTATTGGAGGTCCCGGTGTAGCATATACACAAGGGCTTGGCTGGGTTTTGCTTGCCATGTCACAGGTGGTTACAGGCTACTTCGTTCTTATGGTCCTTGGTAAGAAATTCGCCATCACTGCGAGGAAGTATAATGCGGTCACGCTCATAGATTTCCTGAAAGAAAGATATAACAGCAAATGGGTCGTCTGGCTTTCAGCTCTCAGCATCATTATTTTCCTATTTTCCGCAATGGCGGCTCAATGGGTTGGCGGTGCAAGATTAATTGAGTCATTGACAGGGTTAAGCTATATTTCCGCATTGTTTATTTTTGCAGCTTCTGTAATGGTTTATGTGGTTATAGGAGGTTTCCGTGCAGTAGCGGTGACCGATGCTGTCCAGGGAGCGATTATGTTTATTGGAACCTTGATCCTTCTAATTGCTGTCATTGTGGCAGGGGGAGGAATATCCAATATTATCAGTGACCTCTCGGCAGAAAACCCGAATCTTATTACTCCATATGGTTTTGATGGCGGGCTTACGCCTTTATATGTTTCCTCTTTCTGGATTTTGGTGGGAGTTGGTGTTGTTGGTCTTCCGCAGGTTGCAGTGAGAGCCATGTCTTATAAAAATGCAAAAGCCATGCACCGGGCGATTATTATTGGGACCGTGGTGGTTGGCTCTATCATGCTTGGCATGCATTTAATCGGTGTATTTGCCCGTCCGATTCTTCCGGGGATTGAAGTAGGGGACAAAGTCATGCCGATGATTGCAATGGAAGTGCTTCCACCCTGGCTGGCTGGAATTGTACTGGCGGCTCCGATGGCGGCTATCATGTCAACCGTTGATTCCTTGCTTCTGCTTGTTAGTTCAGCCATAGTAAAAGATGTGTACATCAATTATATAAAGCCTGATGCCAGTGAAAACACTATTAAAAAAATGAGCTTTAGTGTTACAGCTCTCTTGGGCGTCCTGGTGTTTTTAATGGCCCTCAGTCCGCCTGACTTGTTGATTTGGCTGAACCTATTCTCATTTGGGGGGCTTGAAGCAGCCTTCATTTGGCCGGTTGTGCTCGGTCTGTATTGGAGAAAAGGGAATAAGTTCGGCGCAGTAGCCTCCATGCTTACTGGAACAGGCTCCTATATCCTCTTTCATACCTTTTATCCAAATGCGTTAGGCATGAATACAGTCGTTTTGCCTATTGCATTATCACTGCTAACTTATGTAGCAGTAAGCCTTTTTACCGAAAAGTCCATGTCAGCAGCTGCTGAAATATAAAAAAGCAGGCTCCAGTTATAACGGAGCCTGCTTTGCTTTTGAGGCTGGATCCATTGATATACTTGGCCGGAACCCGATTCAATCAAACGTTTGATTGAAGCAGGAGAATTGCCTTAAACAGAGGATATGAAAGGAAATGCTTGTTTTTATAAAAAAATGAGCATATTGGTAGATTTGTAGAAACTATCCCTATTTGTTACACTTAGTAGGTTAAAGGCAAAGTTATTGTAACATTTGACTTTAAATGGAAATGTTTTTAATACATTAGGGAGATTACAATGAAAAATTTTATATATATCATATCGATGGTCATGTTATCGTCTGTAATAGCAGGCTGTTCAAGTGAAACCAATGCTTCCTTAAATACAGAGGATGTTACTTTTAAAAAAGAAGATAAAGTTGAGTCAGAAAATAAATTTCCTGCTGTAAAAACAGAGGGGAAAGAGAAAAAAGATACTGCTTGGCTTAATAATAAGTCTTTATACCAATTTGAAGCTGCTGATGGGAAACTAAAATATACCGTATATCTTTATGCAGAACATGAAAGAGATACAATCCTGGAGACAGACAGCCAAAAAGGCAAAAAAGGTGATTCCTACTATAGAGGAAATTACTCGGTCTATTTGGCAGAAAAGGAATCTGATGTTGCTTTTAAACAGGATGTTCTTAGTGAGAATGGTGAAATGGTTTTTAACCCTTCGAAGGAACAAGCGTATACATTAAAAATGCGAAATAAGACAATCATTTCAGTTTTTCAGCCGAAAGGTAAGGACGAAGCCAAGGGCCATTTATTGGCAATTAAAGATGGTGAAATAATCGAGATTCATTCCGAGAAGGAAGTCATCACTTCTTCACTGGCTAAAATAAAGAGAGTAAACCAGAAATTTATCCAAACTGCCCAAAGCAAACAAGATAAATTGGTTTTTTCAACATGGCTTTTTAACGAGGAAACCCTTTCCCTGACTCTTCACGATCGTGAAGAGCTAGAGAGCGTAAACAATGCCAGCTGGATGAATCAATGGATAGAAGATGAAGCCTTCTATTACCCATTTAAAAATCTTGAACTTAGCAGTGATGTAATTGAAAAAGCAAAACAAGGAATTCCGCTTGGAAGTCCTTATCCAATTGGCACAAATATAAATGAAATTATGAAATCAGAGCCGGACTTTATAGATAAGGAATCCGAAGATGATAGCCCGTATGTCAGGTACCCGGACATTACCTATTACTACGAACGTGAAACCGGTAATGTAACTGCTATTTCCATCCCTGGTCAGCGGATGAGAACTACGATCGATGAGATAAAGACCCTATTTGGAAATCCAGCTGAAGTAGTAGATGAACCGAATTCAGATGGAACCATTTCGGTTTACACGGCAGATAAGTACTCCATCGAAGTTTTTTCTGATGAAGAGGGACAGGTCAGCAAAATATACTTAACTAAAACAATAAAAAATCATGCGGAATAATTCCGCATGATTTTTTTATTGAAATGATAATCTTGAATTAACCTTAAAAAGCCCAATCGCCTTTTCGGAATACTGGCTCAGCATTGCCGTCTTCGGTGATGCCATCGATATCCATTTCAGCAGAGCCAATCATAAAGTCAACATGTGTTAAGCTTTCGTTCAAGCCGTTTTCCGCCAGCTCCTCGCTGGACATTTTCTTTCCGCCCTCGATACAGAATGCATATGCACTGCCGATAGCAAGGTGATTGGATGCATTTTCGTCAAACAAAGTATTATAGAAAAGCAGGTTTGACTGGGAGATTGGCGAGTTGTAAGGAACAAGGGCTACTTCACCAAGGTAGTGCGAGCCTTCATCCGTTTCAACAAGCTGCTTAAGAATTTCTTCGCCTTCTTCTGCTTTAACATCCACAATGCGTCCATTTTCAAATGTCAGGCTGAAGTTGTCGATGATGTTTCCGCCATAGCTTAATGGCTTTGTGCTGGAAACTGTGCCGTTAACACCAGTTTTATAAGGAACGGTGAAAACTTCTTCCGTAGGCATGTTTGCCATGAATTCATGTCCCTGTTCATTTACACTGCCTGCTCCAACCCATAAGTGGCCTTTTGGCAGCTCAATTGTAAGATCAGTTCCAGGAGCTTTGTAGTGAAGCTTCTTATAACGCTTACTGTTCAGATAATCCACTTTTTCATGAAGTGTTTCATCGTGCTTTTTCCAAGCTTCAACCGGATTGTCCAGATCTGTTCGAGTTGCTTTAAAAATAGCATCCCAAAGCATTTCCACTCTGGATTCCGCTGGTACGTCAGGAAATACCATATTTGCCCATGCTGGAGAAGGCGCAGCAATTACAGTCCAGCTGACTTTATCGGATTGAATAAACTTGCGGTATTTGGCAAGCGCCGTTCCTGCAGCCTTTTGGAAGCTGGCAATCCGTTCTGATTTTACGCCTTTCAGCAAATCAGGGCTTGCTGATACGATAGACATAAATGCCGCGCCCTTTTCAGCCAAATCTTCTACTTCTTTGGCACGCCATTCCGGGTACTCTGTAAAAGCCTCATCCGGAGCCAGATCATACTTTGTGCGTGTAACCGTGTCGTCGCTCCAGTTTACAACAACATTGTGTGCACCCGCTTCATAAGCCTTTTTTACAACCACACGGACAAATTCTGCTGCATCAAGCGTTGTGTTAACAACAAGTGTCTGGCCCTTTTGGACATTCACGCCAACCTTAACAGCCAGCTCAGCGTACTTCTCTAAATTAGTTTGAAAGTTGCTCATTATGTATTCTCCTTTGTCAGAATCTTCATTATCAATTGTAGCTTTTCTTTTCGGAAAAAGAAACATATTGAATTTAAAATCATTCCGGAGAACCTGCTGACTCCATCTCAGGGCTGAAATTGGATTATAATAAATGATCTATTTAAATTGGGTGTTGATTTCCATTTAAACCCAATTGGCTATATAAGAGCTAAAAATAAGGAATCTTATACAGATTCCTTTTCAGGATTAACTGTCCTGCTCCTTCCGGGAAGTGCAAACATCAGCCAATATAAGAATGAACTTAATACGGCCAGGAAAGCCAGGATGATAAATGTCCAATCATATCCGATCCAGACCGTTAGCGGAATGGAGATAGGAGCAATGGTCTTTCCGATGGTAAATCGGAGGGAGGCTGCAGCAAAATATTGGCCTCTCATATGCTCAGGGGCAATTTTTGATACAAAGCTCTGCTGCAGGCCAGCGGTCATTAATTCGCCCAGTGTAAAGACAGCCATTGCCAGGATTAATCCCCAAATCCATTGTGTTTGGCCAAACATAATAATAGCCGCAGCATAGGTGAGTGAAGATAAGATAAAGACATTTCTTTCTTTGTACTTTAGCATCATTTTCGTTACGGCAACGGTAAATAGAGCTACAAGAAAGCCGTTTTCAGAAAGCAGAATTCCAAAGGCCTGCTCTCCATGGACATGAAAAGACCATTCACCCCATTTAAAGAGCTGCTGATCTTTAACAAAGTCATTTGCATAGACAGGTATTAATAGATCAAGCTGCATAAAGGTTTGCGCTGCCAGAATCCCAGCAATAATAAACAGAAGAAATGTTTTATCACTGAAGATAATGCCATAATCCTTCACTTGCTTTAATAAAAAGGAATACCACTTGCCTTTTTCGCTCAATACATAAGACTGCTTAGGAGCTGTTTCCCTTGTCCACTTTCCAAGAATAATGGCTAAAAGCATACAGATAAGGCCAGCGGCTATAAGAAGCTGAAAGCGGTAATGAATATAAAAGATAGCTCCCAGGATTGGCCCCACAACAACAGCTATATTAATCGATGTGTAAAAGATAGCAAATACATGGCTGCGATCTTTTTCATCCACCACATCTGCTACCATCGCCTGGCTAGCCGGCCAATAAAATGAACTGAAGACACCCACTAGAGCAAAACAGACAAAGCCAAGCACAGGAGAATCCAGCCAGGGAGAACTCGCGAAGGCGAAAACGAAAAAGGATACTCCCTGCCCAAAGGCTGATAGAACCATCATTTTCTTTCGGCCGAATCGATCGGCACAATAACCTCCCATTAAGTTGGCCAGCACAGAAAAAACCTGCGAAAAAATGAGCAATAACCCGGCTTTGTCTTTTCCGAATTCATCCGCAAAATAAATCGTTAAAAACGGGAAGAACATCCAAAACGTAATATTCATTAGCGCTTCCCCAAATAATCTCACCTTTAAATTCTTATCCCATTCTCTTATTCTCATGCTGTTTCCTCGACTTCGATTACCAGAATAACGCTATCATACTACCAAGTTTGAACAAAAGACAAGATGTTTTTATCTATGAAAAAAGCCAAACCATATTGGGTTCGGCCTTTTCACATGGCTCTTTTCTAAAAATTGTTGTTTTATTATGATTTTGTGATTAAAAAACAAAGAGTGTGGAGAGGTTGATTTCCGCTCCAGGATGCTCAGCGAACCGCGGGGCGGGCGGTGAGCCTCCCGCAGGACTTTGGATAAGCATCCTCGAGAATCACCGCACGAAGGAAATGCGAATGCATTTTCGAGGATCTCGCACCTTACGCTCCAATCAACCAACCTTATTTTTATTGTTAAGGCTCTGTTAAATTGGCCTGT
>NZ_JAGGQS010000024.1:44965-61214 GCF_018613175.1 Bacillus sp. ISL-47
ATCAACAGGGTGCTAAAAAAACATTAACCTTTCACAGAGCCATTGTTAAAAAAGCAACAATGTTTGCGAAAAAACTCTAGCTGATCGGCGGTGGGATTGTCAGATTAGGTGAGGGAAGTACGTATTGTCTATGAGAGCCAAAGCTAAACAGTTATCGGGGATCATAAAATAAAAACCCCGGCATCAGCCGGGGCAAAACTTTAATCCTTATCTTCCATAGCAGCCTTCAGCAAATCTCCAAGGCTTGTTCCAAAGGACTCTTCCTTTTGGGTATATTTTTGGACAAGTTTGCGCTCTTCGCGTTTATTAACTGCTTTTTTCTTGTCCTGGGCTTTTTCAACGACGTTGCATGGTCGGCATTGGAAGTATGCACCTGCTTTGCCCTGGTGGATTTCCATTTTTTTGCGGCATTGAGGGCAGCGGCGGTTCGAAAGCTTGGGATCCTTCCTTTTTCGGAAACTGCACTCCAGATTGGAGCAGACCAGTATTTTCCCATCCTTGGTGTTCCTTTCTTTCAGGAAGGAATCACATTCGGGACATTTGGAGCCGGTCAGGTTATGAGCCCGATAAGACTTGTCGCTCTTCTTAATCTCAGATACCAAGGTTCTTGTCTGCTTGCGGATGTTTAGCAGGAATTCTTTTGGGTCTGCTTTTCCGCGAGCAATCTTTTCCAAATCCTGTTCCCATTTGGCCGTCAGTTCAGGTGATTTTAAGTCATCATTTACAAGGTCCATGAGCTGCTTGCCCTTCTTGGTTGGATAAAGGCGGCTATTTTGCCGTTCCACTGCTTCCGTCTCCAGCAAGCGTTCAATAATTTCTGCTCTTGTTGCAGGGGTACCAAGGCTGTATTTTTCCATTTGGGTCAAAATGTCCGCTTCTGAATAACGGAGCGGCGGTTCGGTCAGCCGTGCGGCAGCTTCTGCTGCTTGAACTGTAAAGGATTGGCCTTTTGATATATTTTTAAGGCTTTGTTTTACTGTTTCCTCATCTGTATTCCGTTCAACTTTGCGATAACCCAAATCGACTACAGCCGTTTCTTTGGCTGTAAAGGTTTCGCCGTTTACGTCAATAATGGCATGAATGCTTTCATATTTATAAGGATGATGGAAAAGCGCCAGAAATCTGCGCAGGATCAACTCGTACAACTTTCGCTCATCTGTGGACAAATCTCCTAGATGGACACGCTCCTCCGTCGGAATGATGGCATGGTGGTCTGTGACTTTTTCATTGTTAAAGACCCGCTTTGCGAGTACCTTTCCCTGATTGGCCAGTATTGGCCGTACTTCATCTTTATAGGAAGCGGCAATCCCATGGAGACGGTCAATCATGGTTGCTTCCATATCCTTGGTCAAATAGCGGGAGTCTGTTCTCGGATATGTGACGAGCTTATGCTGTTCATAAAGCTTCTGCAGCACATTTGATGTTTTCTTGGCTGAAAAGCCAAAACGTTTATTAGCATCACGCTGCAGCTCGGTCAGATCATAAGGGAGCGGCTGCGGCTCCGTTTTTTCCTTCCGGTTTATGGATTGGATAACGGCTTTTTGCCCTTTTGTTTTAGAGACAATATTATCAGCTGTTTCTTTTGAAAAAACGCGTTTTTCCCCGTTTTTTTCCCAATCAGCCTGAAGAGGCCCTACCAGGGCACGAATGGTCCAGTACTCTTTAGGAACAAATTTTTGAATGTTTTTTTCCCTTTCCATAATAAGCGCCAGGGTCGGTGTCTGCACCCTTCCTGCGGAAAGAGGGTCCTTATATTTGGTTGTCAGCGCTCTTGTTACATTTAAGCCAATGAGCCAATCGGCTTCTGCCCGGCAGACTGCGGATTCATATAGATCATCAAATTGCTTCCCCGGCTTCAGGTTTTTAAAGCCATCCCGGATAGCACGATCTGTAACAGAGGAGATCCATAATCGTTTGATTGGTTTGCGCCAGCGGATTTTTTCCAGTATCCAGCGAGCGACAAGCTCACCTTCCCGGCCTGCATCCGTTGCAATAATGACCTCATTGATATCCTTCCGTTTTGCCAGGCTTTCAATCGCTTTATACTGGTGGCTTGTCTGCTTCATCACCTTCAGCCCCATTTGCTCTGGGATGATAGGCAGGTCCTCCAGCTTCCATGTTTTATATTTGCTGTCATAGTGTTCTGGCATCTTTAATTCGATTAAATGTCCTAGAGCCCAAGTAACGACAAATTTGTCGCCTTCTATATAGCTTTTATGTGATTGCCGGCAGCCCAGTACCCTTGCAATTTCACGTGCAACACTGGGCTTTTCTGCAAGAACAAGTGATTTCATCATAACTCCTTTCGATTACGGCAAGACCGCAATCTTTTTCTATCCTTACTCAGTATAGCGGAAAAGCAACAAAATTTGTAATGGAGGAGGTTTTCTTTATGAGCAGGATAGGTAGTCCTCATAGAAAAGGCTGTTTTAGCAAACTTTGTTGCTTTTTAAACAAGAATTGTAGAGAGGTTGATTTCCGCTCCAGGATGCTCGCTTTCCGCGGGGTGGGCGGTGAGCCTCCTCGGTGCAAGCACCTGTGGGGTCTCACCTGTCCCACTCCTCCCGCTGGAGTCTCGCACCTTGCGCTCCAATCAACCAAGCTTATTTATCGTTCTATTCACAAATCTATTCAAAAACAACAATCTTTTAGAAAACAGCCTAGAAAAAAGATATAAACGTTCCGCTGGTTTGGAAAGATAAGTAACGAGTCATAAGGTGTATTGCTTTCAATTTAAAGTCCATTCATTTTACAATGAAATTACCAGTATCTTTACAAATGGAAAGACAAGGTGAAATTATGGATTCAAAAAACAGAAAACTATTTGATTTTATTCAAACTAACTCAAAAAACATTACGGACAAGTGGCTTTCTATGAGAGAAAAACAGGAAAATTCCATATACTCAGCCGATGCAGATCCGGCGTATGAGAGATTGCTGCGGGAACAAAACGCTTTTACTAACTATACCGTCTCTACTGCTCTGCTGGAGGATAAGAAGCAATTCGCCGAAAACAGGGAGAGGTGGGCGAGCACAGTAGCGGAAAGCAGAATCGAATCGGATACGCCTATTTATGAAGTCCTTGAAGCTTTGAGCAATGTAAGAGAAACCTTTTGGCATTTTGTTGAGGAGTTTATAAAGGAAAATCAGGCTGAAATTTCTACAGACGATGTCTTGAAGTGGAGTTCCGTCATTAATACAGCATTCGATCAGTTAATTAATAAGTTTACGGAGAAGTACTATAACCTTACAAATAGAAGGCTTATCGCCCAGCAAAATCTTATAAACGAACTGGGGTCCCCTGTTATCCCTGTTAAAGATTCAACTGCGGTTTTGCCGCTGATTGGCGATATTGACACTGAGCGCGCCCAATTGCTCCTGGAGCAAATCCCGCAAAAATGTGCAAAGGAAAACATAGAGCACCTATTTATAGATTTATCGGGAGTTGCCATTATTGATACGATGGTAGCCCATCAAATATTTTCACTCACAACAGGGTTAAAGCTGCTGGGTGTAAGGTCAATCATTTCCGGCATTCGCCCTGAAGTTGCCCAGACCTCTATCCAATTGGGTTTGGATTTTACAGGCATAGATACTTACAGTACATTAAAGCAGGCCTTGAGAAGGCAAGGAATCGAAGACAAAGAATAATATTGGAGAGAGAAGAGTTTGCTGATTGCAGGCTCTTTTTTTAATGAAAAAGAGTTAAAATGCTTTACTGTATTACCATTCTAACAATCTAATTTGTTAAAAACTGGTAAAAAGTAATTGACAATACTCTTTAGGACACATAAAATTAATTATATTCAGAAAATATATAGATTTGGACTGATGACCATGAAACACCCAAAAATTTTCGCTGCGAATAATCCGTTTAAAAAGGCTGTATTTCAAACCTGTGTTTGAAATACAGCCTTTTCTTTATTTCGCTAATGTACCGAGGAGGATATAAAATGGAAAATTTAACAGGATCTTTGATGACTTTAACACAGGGGAGGGAAAATAAAGTGGTTATTTTAAATGGGAACCAGCTCACTTTGAAGGATATCCATAGAGTCTTATATGAAGGAGAAAAAGCGGCAGCATCCGAAGAAAGTATGGAGAGTGTCAAAAACAGCCATGCAGCAGTGAAAAAAATTGTCAGTGAAGAAAAAGTAATCTACGGCATTAATACAGGCTTTGGAAAGTTCAGCGATGTGCGTATTGACCAGGGGGACGTACAGGATCTTCAATTAAACCTGATCCGTTCGCATGCATGTGGTGTCGGAGAGCCATTTCCTGAGCCGGTATCAAGAGCAATGCTGCTATTAAGAGCCAATGCATTGTTAAAAGGGTTTTCAGGGGTTCGCCCATCAGTTATTGAGACACTGCTTGAGCTGGTTAATAAAAATATCCATCCAGTTATTCCACAGCAGGGGTCGCTTGGAGCAAGCGGTGATTTGGCGCCTCTTTCCCATTTAGCTCTGGTCTTAGTTGGAGAGGGAGAGGTATTTTACAGGGGTGAAAGGAAGCCGGCAATGGAAGTTCTTGAGCAAGAAGGTATAACACCGCTAAGGCTGGAAGCCAAGGAAGGCCTTGCGCTTATCAATGGTACACAGGCCATGACGGCAATGGGTGTTGTAGCTTATCTTGAAGCAGAAAGGTTGGCTTATCAAAGTGAACTGATTGCCGCTGTGACAATGGAGGGCTTAAATGGAATTATTGACGCTTTTGATGAAAATGTCCATCAGGCTAGAGGCTATCAGCAGCAAGTGGATACAGCGAGGAGGATACGTGAATATCTTTCAGGCAGCAGTTTGATCACAAGGCAGGGAGAAATTAGAGTTCAGGATGCGTATTCAATCCGGTGCATACCTCAGGTGCACGGTGCATCCTGGCAGGCGCTTGAATATGTAAAAGAAAAGCTTGAGATCGAGATGAACGCAGCAACAGATAATCCGCTCATTTTTGATAATGGAGAAAGCGTCATTTCCGGAGGTAATTTTCACGGCCAGCCGATTGCGCTCGCAATGGATTTTATGAAAATAGCTGTCGCTGAACTCGCCAATATCTCTGAACGCAGAATTGAAAGGCTTGTAAATCCGCAGCTAAGTGATCTGCCGCCCTTTTTAAGCCCTGAACCAGGACTGCAATCAGGCGCAATGATTCTCCAGTATGTAGCGGCGTCCCTTGTATCGGAAAATAAGACACTTGCACATCCGGCAAGTGTAGATTCCATTCCTTCCTCCGGTAATCAGGAAGACCATGTCAGCATGGGTACGATCGGGTCAAGGCATGCGTATCAAATTATCCAAAATGTTAATAAAGTCCTTGCGATTGAATTAATTTGCGCCCTTCAGGCAGCAGAATACCGCGGATCAGAGAAAATGGCTGATAAAACAAAGAAATTCTATGAAGAAGCCAGAAAAATTGTCCCTTCCATTACAAAAGATCGCATTTTCTCAAAGGATATTGAGTCATGTGCTTCCTGGCTGAAAAAAGTTGATATTGAAGCCATTTAAAAAATAAGGGTCTGAAAAATTCAGACCCTTATTTTTATTCCTTTGCCCTATCTTCAAGTTCTTTTGCTTCATCTTCTTCAAAGCGGTTTTTAAATGCTTCTTGTGTAACAATTAATTCCTCATCTTCTTGTGCTTCGGTTGTATGCTGCTCTACCATAGTATGTTCGGGAAAGTTCCCAGGATGATGCTTTCTTTTATGGTTAAAATGTACTCCACGTGACATGGCAATGCTCCTTTCATCTTTAAGGTTGCGGTCCTTCCTATTTTTCCCCCGAGCATAAGGACTATGTATGACAGCTAATTTTCATTCTTTCGCGTTCATTTTCCTATATAAAAGCATAAGTATATAGGGCGGAATAGAAGTATGAAGGGAGCAAAAGAATGGTGAGTGAATTTAACGCAGCATTGGCTGCAAGTCCAGCGGTTTTTTGCGCAGGCCGAGGAGATCGTGCTCCGGTTTTCACTGCTGATGCCATCATTGACAACCAAATAAAGAAAGTCAATTTGGAGAATTATAAGGGTAAGTGGGTACTGCTGTTTTTTTATCCAAGCGACTTTACATTTGTTTGACCGACAGAATTGGCGGCGGTCGCCGCTGTTAATCCTTACTTAAAAGCACTCAACTGTGAGGTCATGTCCATTAGTACGGACAGTGTATATTCCCACAAAGTATTCAAGGAGACCTCTCCGTCTTTAAAAAATGTAAATTTCCCCATGGTAAGCGACAGGACACATGCGATCAGCAGAGCATACCGCGTTCTGGATGAAAAGTCTGGGGCAGCTGTAAGAGCTTCCGTTTTTATTGATCCAAATGGGATCATCTCTGCAAAATTAATTTATCCAGGGGAAGTTGGCCGGAATCTTCCTGAACATGTCAGAATGATGCAGGGGATTCAATATGCCCAACAGACAGGGCAGGGAGTACCTGCAAACTGGCAGCCTGGCCAGCCTGGCATCATCCGGGATCCGAATTTAATAGGTAAGATCTAAGCAGGAGGAGGTGGAAGCTTTCTCTTGTTTTTTCGCTTCTAAAAAATATAATTCCTTTAATAAGCAGAGCTTAAAATATATAATTAGAAGTAACAAATTATGTAAAGGGGGAAATTATGAATGGACTTCTTTACCATTATGTCTGAGGATCGGATTAGAAAGGCATACAAAGATGGTGAGTTTGACAATTTGCCTGGTTATGGAAAGCCGCTTCCTTTTGATGATCTCGCATCAGTGCCGGAGAATCTGCGGATGGCTTACCGCATTCTTAAAAATGCAGGCTATACCGAGGAAGAAAGCCAGATAAAGCAGGAAATGCTCACAATTGAAGACTTAATCAAAAAGTGTGAGAATAGTGTAGAAAAGAAAGAATTACAGCAGAAGCTGAATGAAAAAATGCTTCGTTTTAATAGCATGATGTCAAAAAGAAGACAAAATACCAATTCGTCGATCTTTAAAAACTACGAAGAAAAAATAAACAATAAATTGTTTTGATGCTGCCCGCTTAACAGTTCCCCTGATAGGCAAAACGAAACAATTAAGGAGTAACCATGAATAAAGATGAATATATAAAGTTTCTTGAAAAAAGGGTAGAAGAATACGAAGCAGCCATCGCTGATATGACTGCACCAATCATTCCATCGATTGTTCCGCAAACTATTTTGGTTCCGATAACAGGCCTTCTCATGGCAGAAAGGTTTGAAAAGATTACCGTAAAAATATTAAACCATATTAAAGAACATGATATAGAGTTTGCCATCATCGATTTTACTGATATTACGGTCGAGCGAATTGAGAAGATGTGCCTTGTTGAACTCGGCCAGCAAGTCCGAAATCTGACAGAATCAATCCATCTAATGGGTGTTAAACCTTATTTTGTCGGTATGACACCTCAGTTAATAAAGGAAATTGTTTTATCCGGCATAGAGCTTAATGCGGAAACACATGCGACATTCCAGGCTGCATTAAAGCACTTGATGAAGATCAATAATTTAGTTTTTCAAAAAATATAGTTCAGGATAACTTCTCTCCAAAAGTGGAAAGGAGTTTTTTTGTTTTTATATAAATGACATGCACAATTTCTGTCAGTCTGGGGATTTGTCCATGCGGAAACCCCCACATGAACATATTCTATAGTATCCAGGAGAAAGGAGGTATTTATATGTCAAGAAATTGGAGAAGAAGATTTGAGATCAATGCGGATGAAGTAGTGATCCGCGCGGATGAAGTTGTTGTAAGGGATGAAGATGATAGACGTGGTGAGGATGATCGGAGAGACGACCGTCGAGATGATCGCCGAGACGATCGCCGGGATGACCGTCGAGATGACCGCCGGGATGACCGCCGAGACGATCGCAGAAAACATGACCGTCGTGGTGACGATGTAGCAGGAGTGGAAGACAATCGGAGAAGACGTTGCGGCTGCGGTAATAATGTTGGCGGAGCAGAAGATGACCGCAGAAGAAGACGCCATCATGATATAGCGGGCGCCGGTGACTTATGGTACAACAGAGATTTAGCTGGAACAGGAAGAGGCTGCAGAGGTGACAGAGTCCGCGGTGCAGAGGATGACGACAGAAGACGCAGAAGGCATTGCGGATGCCGCTGGATCTAAAAAATGCGTTTACAGGACAGGGTCTATTGATCCTGTCCTATTATATTTATAAGGGATTTTTCCTAAAGAAGTGTAAAAAATATCCGAAATTAATAGTAAGTAGCAATACCGTTTTCTTAGACTACATAGATAGGTGTGGCATGCATGGATAAAACAACAATAATAGGAATCATTTTGGGATTTATAGCGGTTGGAGTAGGGATGATTTATAAAGGGGTAAGTCCGGCAGTTCTCCTTAACCCTGCGGCGATCCTGATTATCATTTTGGGAACGGCAGCAGCTGTTGCCATTGCTTTTCCAACGAGTGAAATAAAAAGGGTACCAAAGATATTTGCAG
This sequence comes from Bacillus sp. ISL-47, assembly GCF_018613175.1. Lineage (NCBI taxonomy): Bacteria > Bacillati > Bacillota > Bacilli > Caryophanales > Bacillaceae > Bacillus > Bacillus sp. ISL-47. Next base: position 53,409 of record NZ_JAGGQS010000024.1, read on the forward strand.
TCTTATTTAAAGAAGAAAAGCTCATGAATCCTACTGAAATGATCAAAATGTTTTCAGAGTGGGCTCAGCTTGCAAGAAAAGAAGGATTGCTTGCCCTTGAAGTTAAAACCAATGAAATTGAAGACACCTTCTTAAAAAATGGATTATCTCTAGCAGTTGACGGTCAAAGCGCTGACTACATCCGTGATGTGCTAAGCGAAGAAATTGATGCCATGGAGGAAAGGCACCAATCAGGGGCTTTGATTTTCAGTCAGGCAGGCACGTATGCTCCTTCTCTGGGGGTGTTGGGGGCTGTTATTGGATTGATTGCAGCATTGGGAAATATGAATGATACCACCAGCTTGGGCCATGCCATTAGTGCGGCATTCGTTGCAACTTTGCTGGGGATCTTCACTGGATATGTACTTTGGCATCCTTTTGCCAACAAGCTAAAGAGAAAATCTAAGCAGGAAGCAAAGCTGAAAAGTATGATGATTGAAGGAATCCTGTCCATCCTGGAAGGCGAAGCACCGCGGATAATTGAACAAAAATTGGCTTCTTATCTTCCATCAGGAGAACGCAGAAAATTCCTTGAAGAAAGCAGCGTGGACAAGGATGAGTAAGCGTAAAAAGAAGCAGCATCACGACGAGCATATGGATGAATCCTGGCTTCTGCCATATGCTGACCTTTTAACCCTGCTGCTTGCTCTTTTTATTGTCCTGTTCGCCATGAGTTCAGTTGATGCACAAAAGTTTCAGAAGTTATCGAAAGCATTCAATGACGTTTTCACTGGCGGAACAGGTGTCTTGGAATTTCCAAGCCCAATGCCTGAAGGTCAAATGCAATCAACAGATGCTATATTAGAGAAACAGAGCAAGGATCTGGAGGGAATGGCTGCGCTTGATAAGCTGGAAAATGAGCAGCAGAAGCAGGCTGCAGACCAGGAGGAATTGGCCGCTCTTCAGCAAAAGGTAAAGGCATTTATAGAGAATAAAAATCTGGCAGACAAGCTGGAGACCTCTTTAACTACAGAGGGGCTGCTTGTTTCAATCAGAGATAATGTCCTATTTAGCTCAGGAAGTGCAGAGGTTCGGACCGAGGATTTAAAAATAGCTAATGAAATAGCAGAGCTCCTCGTCATGGATCCGCCTCGGAATATCATTATCAGCGGACATACAGACAATGTTCCAATCCGTAATTCCCGCTTTGAATCGAACTGGGAACTGAGTGTGATGCGGGCGGTCAACTTTATGAAAATGATCCTTCATCACGATAAACTGGATCCACGCTGGTTCAGTGCAAAGGGATTTGGCGAATTCCAGCCGGTTTCCGACAATAAAACAAAAGATAGCAGAGCCAAAAACAGACGGGTAGAAATTTTAATATTACCGAGAACGGGAAATCAGTCCTAGCAGGGCTGGTTTCTTTTTTGGGTGAAGGATGAATGTGGAATTACTGAAATGCCTAATTAATATCTAAACATACAAATGTACTAATTTTCCAGCTGCGGATAAGTAAATTCCCCAACAAAATCGGCAAAAAGAGATGCCAAAAAAACAAAAAAGCGCTGATATATTCAGCGGCGATGCAAAAAAATTATTATTTGTTTGCTTCTTGTTCAGATCCGTCTGGTTTGCACATGCGGTCCAACATTATGCCAAAAAGAAAGACACATGCAATTGGAATAGAAAAGTTCAAAATATGAACGATTGTCATTTATTAACCTCCTTAAGAAAGCTGTTGTAAAACTAGTGTTGATTTGGCACTGTTGTGTATTGTTATGGAAGGAGCGAGATCTTCGATAAATCATTCGCATTCTTTTTGTACGATGACATTCGAAGAAGTGTAGCCTATAATTCCATACATATTAATTACATTATATGCTAAATTTCACAAAAAAGGCAAAAAATATTCAGAAAATATACACAATTAGGGGTTGACAAACAACAAAAGAAAAGAGCCGCAATGGGCTCTTTTCCAGATTAAGCAGCTATACAAGTTATAACGGCAGATTAGCTTCAGAGTGCACAGTGTTCGGCTTTTTCTGTTTCCCGTGAAGCAAATAGTAGACGAACAGGCCAAACAGCGCAACTCCTGTAAGCATGAAATATAGGGTTGAAAATCCAGTTTGAACCGCTAGAATCCCCAAAACATAGGAGCCTAATCCAATCCCAGTATCAAATAGTGTGAAGAAGGTAGAAGTAGCTAGGCCCCTTTTCGATGGATCGGCTTGTTTGATCGCTACTGTTTGAAGGCTTGGAACGATAGTGCCGTAGCCTAATCCGATAATTGCGCCGGACAGCAGGAATACAAAGCTGCCGTTTGCCTGACTAAGCAAAAATAATCCGGCGGCAAACAGGATAATACCTGGATAAATGACTTTATTTTCACCATAAGTATCAAACCAGCGTCCCGTGAACGGTCGGGACATGATGATGAACGCTGCATAAACCACAAAAAAGAAACTTGCAGCTTCAAGCAGGCCTAACTCTTTGGCATAAACGGAAATAAAAGAAAGAATTCCTGCGTAAGCAAATGCCAGGATGCCTGCTGCAATTGCTACAGGAACTGCATTTTTCTCAAACAAGCTTGAAAGAGTAAATTTGGGATGCTTGACAGCTTTCACGGCTCTTTGCGGCATTTTTACAAAAGCACCTAATAAAAGCGCTATGAAAGATAAAACCGTACATAAAGCGAAAATCCATACAAAGTTTGCATACTGAATAATCGTCAAGCCAGCAAATGGCCCGATAACCATGGCCAGGTTCATAAACATCGCATAATAGCCAAGCCCTTCGCCTCTCCGTTCATTGGGGATAATGTCAGCGACAATCGCTCCGGTTGCTGTCGTTGCCATACCAAAGCCGATTCCGTGCAGGAACCTCAATGCAAGCAAAGTCGGAGTTGAGTCAGCCCAAAAATAAAGCAGGGATGAAACTGCAAAGACTAGTAATGAAGCAAGCAAGATTTTCCTGCGGCCCAGCTCGTCTATCCACTTTCCTGTAAATGGACGGCTGATCACAGCGGCAATCAGGAATACCGATATAATCAGACCAACCTGTGTCTCGTCCCCCCTTAAGTCATCCAAAATATAAAGGGGAAGCGTCGTAAGTAAAATATAAAAACCCATAAATAAGAAAAAACTAGTAATCGAAATACTCAAAAAATCCTTCGTCCATAACGGCTGTTTCTTCATGTTGTCCTCCTAACAATTTGGTACCAGGTACCTATACCACTTTCTTCAACTGGTCTAGGTGCCTGGTACCATGTTTTCTTTCATTTTCGCCATGAGTTTGATCATGGTGTTGATTTCTTCTTCGGTGATATTGTTCAGGACATGGCTTTCGTTTGTGCGGACGGCTTGGAGCCAATTGGCATATTCTTGATTAGCTGCTTCGGTCAGGGAAATCTTTTTTTCACGTTTGTCCTTGCCGGCTGTTCTTGTAACCCATCCGGATTTTTCTAAACGGGCCAGTGTCCGAGTCATAGTTGGCGCTTCAACGCCAAGGTAGGCAGAAAGTTCTTTTTGCGTGCTGGGACCGCCTGTTTTAAGGCGATAGATAATCGTCCATTGTGCAGCATACAAACCCAGAGGCACCAAACTTTCATTGAGTACTTTGGAAAAATGGCGAGTAAATTGATTTATGGAGTGAAAAAATTCGCTTTGATTAGAATACATTTAATCACCTTCTTAAAATAGTTACCTAGCTAACTATACACGGTAATCAAAAAAATGTCTACCGCCCCAATCGGAATTCCGCTCTGCTCCTTCATGGAAAAACCACATTAATTTCAAAGTTCTCTCACAAGTTTTTGATAAATTAGGTGATATAACGCGTAAAGGAAGTGGATTATGGAAGGGTTTAAAAACAGCAGGGGGTTTATCACGTTTTCTATTTGGATCATAATCCTGCTTTCCATAGGATCACAGGCTAATGCGGCTGAAAAAATAGTGGTACCAGGGGATTCCATCCAAAAAGCAATCAGCCATTCGAAGGCTGGCGACACGATTAAGGTAGAAAAGGGCTTATACAAAGAGTCGATATCCATTTCTAAGTCCATAAATCTGGTAGCTGAGAATGGAGCGATACTTGATGGTGGAGGACGGGGAAATGTGATTACCATTAAAGCGGATGATGTGACCATTCAAGGATTGTCCATTCGCAACAGCGGTAAAAACCAAAATGACAGCGGGATTTATCTTAAAAATGTAAACGATGCCTCCATCCATTCTAACAGCTTAACAGACGTCACCGTTGGAGTTTACACAGAAAAAAGTTCGGACAATTTGATTCAAAACAATTGGATAGAAAGCTATGATACTCATTTTTCTAAAAGGGGAAATGGCATTCATCTTTATTATGGTGAAGGCAATGTGATCGAAAAGAATACCATTCAAAATGTACAGGATGGAATTTATTTTGATTTTGCAAAAAATAGCAAAATATATAGCAATACAATTAAAGATTCACGGTACGGATTTCACTTTATGTTTAGTTCGGACATTGAAGCCGCCGATAACACTATAGAGCAAAATATTACAGGATTAATGGTTATGGATTCAGAGAGGCTGCAGTTTGAAAGAAATAAAATTACTGAGCAATTCCATTTTAGAGGTTATGGCATACTGATTTATGATTCGGCCGACATCACTCTGGAAAATAACGAAATTAGAAGGAACAGCACAGGCCTTTATTTTGAGGAAGCCACAAACACCGTAATTCATCATAACTTGATTGCAGCCAATCAGGTAGGGCTTGAGTTTAAGGGAGAAAACACCCGAAATTCCCTTAGTGAAAATAACTTTATCGGCAATATTGTTTCCTCTAAGGTAGCAAGCAGTGACATGCGTCTTGATCATGATGAAAAAGGGAATTACTGGGACGATTATAACAGCTTTGATTTAACTGGTGATGGTATTGGAGAAGAGCCTTATAAAGCCGGCTCCCTTTATGACTCTATTTTGGAAAACCGCCCTTATTGGCAATTTTATTTCGAAAGTCCAGCTATCCAGTTATGGAGCAAAGCAGAATCGATGTTTCCTTCACTCGGAACAGCGAATGTATATGACCAAAAGCCGCTAATTCAACCTGTAAAGCTAGATCATACAAATGTCCAAGAGGAGAGAGGGCAATTATCGCTGCTGCTATTTGGAGTAATTCTCATGGCTTTCTCTATTTGGATCATTATGAAAGGAAGAAAGTAAGATGAAAAATCTTTTTGCCATGTTATTAGCCGCCGCTCTTCTATCCGGCTGCGGGAAAGAGCAAACGTTTGAACCTGAAGAGATTAATCCGGAAATAGACGTTTGCGAGATTTGTAATATGAGCATTGCCCATGAACATTATGCAACAGAGGTTATCTCAACAAACGGAGATGTTTATAAGTTTGATGATATTGGCTGTATGGCGGATTTTGTAGAAAAAGGTGAAACCATTTCTGCTGAAGAAATAGCGAAACAATATGTAAGAGATTCAGAGTCCGGCGAGTGGGTAGAATTAAAGGATGCTTATCATGCTTTCCATCCGGATTTTTGGACACCAATGGCAAATGGGGTCGTGACGTTTAGAGATCAGGAAGGTGCAGAAGCCTATATCGGGCAGCAGGGAATGGGTGAGCTATATAACTATAAAAAGCTGCAGGAACATAAGTGGGGGTGGGAACAATGACGGCTCTCTCAATTGCACGGCATCAGCTGACCCTCATCATAAGAAGCAAATGGCTCGGAAGCTTCGGCCTGTTATTTACGGTCCTTGCAGTGTTTGTCACATATTTTGGTCAGTCAGGGGAATCTGGCTTTAACGGATTCAGCCGTATGATTGCCAGCCTGCTGAATTTAAATCTGCTTTTGGTTCCCTTAATAGCTCTTCTTATAGGCAGCTTATTTTTAGCTGGTGAAAAGGAAGACAGGGGGCTCTTGCTCCTTTTGACATATCCCGTTTCTGTCCCTACTGTCGTATTGGGGAAATTTATCGGCCTCTTTCTTGCACTTTGGTCCGTTATTTCGTTTGGATACGGAGCAGCGGCACTTGTAATGTTTATGGGCAGGGGAGACACATCTGTCCCATTCTTGCTCTTATTTTATTGTCTTTCTTTGCTATTGGCAGTCATCTTTTTGGCTCTTTCCTTCATGATTGGTCTCTATTCGAAAAATAGGTTCCAGGCTTTAGGCATCAGTCTAGTGATTTGGGCGTTTGCGGTCTTATTTTATGAATTTATTGTTATGGGAATCAGCCTATTCGCCACAAAGGATTGGATCATTGGATTGCTTTCATTATCGATTTTTCTGAATCCTGTTGAACTGATCAGGGTTTGGTCCATTCTCACCCTGGATGGTTCGTCTGTATTTGGGCCAAGCCTGTATGAGTTGACGGTATGGGCGAACGGTTCATCTGGGAAAGCATTGTTTGCGGTATCGTCATTTCTGTGGGTGCTTGTGCCGTTGCTATTGGGCAATCTGATGGTAAAAAGGAGAGTAGGAAATGAGTAAAGAACCTTTAGTGGAATTTGTGAATATAAATAAATCATTTCATGAGCATAAAAAAATTGGACCCATTTCTTTCACGATTCAAAAGGGGGAAATACTCGCGCTCTGCGGCGGAAACGGTGCGGGAAAGAGCACGTTGATTAAGATGCTGACCGGCATATTGAACCCATCAGGAGGAAGTCTTCAATTGGAAGGAACGCCTGCTGATCCGACGAGCAAAACGTATAAAGCCTCCTTCTCCTATATGCCGGATGACATGGCATTTCCCCGCCAGTTGACTGGATGGGAAATCTTAACCTTCTATTCATCCCTGCAGGGGGTTGAAACGGTCCGTGCAGAGGGTGTGCTGAAAAAGGTAGGATTATACGAAGACCGCAACAGGATGGTAAAAAACTATTCAAAAGGGATGCAGCAGAGGCTCTCCTTTGCCCAGGCACTCCTTTCTGATGCGCCACTTCTTATCCTGGATGAGCCGACGAACGGCCTTGATCCTTACTGGGTTTTCCGCTTTAAAGAGATTGTAAGGGAAGAACGCGACAAAGGTAAAACCATCCTTTTCTCAACACATATTTTATCAATGGTAGAAGAAATAGCCGATACGGCAGTTTTTCTGGAGGATGGAAAACTCCTTCACCATGAAAAAGTTAATGTGCTAACGAAGAGCCAAGAAGGATACGTCTCACTTGAAAAAGTTTTCTTTGAAAGGCAAATGGCTGTTGCCAAATAGGAAACCGCTGCCGGGAAGGCAGCGGTTTTTTATTGTCAGTTGATGATAAAATAGGTGTAGGTGATGATGAAACTTGACCAGATATTTAAGAAGCTGTTGATATTGGAAGCCGATATTTTTTTTTAGAAAAACCCACCATTGATATAACGCGAATAATAATAAAAATAGGCTTGAAAATGTGGTCCATTTGTATTTCGAGATGTAGGTTACAGAGATTTCTGTTACCTCGCAAATTGGACTGACTAGATATTGATTTCACTGTGTTTGAAAAATAACAGGAAAAATTCCGTTTAAAATGGGAAATACCCATATTTCCTTAAGAATAAGCGGAGTTTTTTCGCTTATATGATCCAAATCTTTGAATTTTGGCTTATTTAGAGCAGTTAACCGGAATTCCTCCACTTATCTCTGCTTCTCAAGCTTCCACTATATACATTAGTCGGAAATACTCCGCCTATTAATTCTCATACCTCATTAGGTGGCACTTTGTAATATTCTTACATAACAAAAAGCCCTGCACTTTGCAGGACTAAATGTATAACAAATATGAGCAGATTTTTAAACGTATTTTTATAAAAAGTGACAGGTATCTGATAAAGTCCATATAATTGT
>NZ_JAGGQS010000025.1:0-59240 GCF_018613175.1 Bacillus sp. ISL-47
CACAATAATCAGGACTTGACTCAGGTATCTCAACCCGTTACCTAAAAAGCGGGTTTTTTCAAATTAATGACTGCTATTTCCTTCGTTATCTTCATTTTTCTCCATATTTTTGCTATTTTTGTTCATTTTCATCTGCATTTTCTTCAAATATCTTTCATTTGAAACTTTATCGATTTCATCCCAAGACGTCTGTAAGGCGTTTTTATCCGTATTTTCATCTGCAAACTTCATAGCCTCCTCGTCACCTTCAAAAAAGGCATATCCATACTTCATTGGCGTTTGGATATTGGCTTTCACAGGTACTGATTGTTCTGTTTCAATCCACTCTTTTGTTACGTAATCGCGTACCCATGCAGTTTCAAGTGTTTCACCTGTACTTCTCTGGTAGTTAAGGAGGCAGCCTGAATCGTCGAAATAAAGGGTTTCCCCGTTTGAGTCAATTGCTTGCGCGGTGAAAACGCCCATTTTTTCATCCCTCGTATACACTTCCATATTGCAGAACGCGCAAAGATCGTTATCATGGGGTTCGGCAGGATGATGGTTATGATCATGTACTTCCACAGCTTGTGTTTCATCTGTTTGAGTTGAATCACCATTCTTATCTAGAACAGGCTGATCTTCAGCTGTTTCATTACCGCAAGCAGCTAGCATAATGGCAAAAATAGCCGTAAGCATAAATAGCGTTATTTTCTTCATTTCTGTTTCCTCCTAAAGAATTAGTCAAAAACATTGTAAAAAAAAACTGTGAGCAAAGAATGAAAAGAATGAGTAAAAAGAGTGAGATTTCCTATGATTTTGTTACATTCTCGTAAACTAAATGCTCACTAAATGTTTAACTGGCAATTAAAAGGGAATAGAATAGCAGGGACAGCTGTGTATTTAAAACAAGGGGGAAAATTTTTTGGACAAGTTATTAGAGATCGTTGCAAATATTTCAGGATGGCTGTGGGGCTACCCCATCATCCTATTATTAGCGGGAACGGGTTTATATTTAACCTTTATGTTAGGTTTCTTTCAGTTCCGTTACCCGGTATATATTTTTAAGCAAACCTTCGGAAGCATTTTTAAAAAGCCGAAAGGAAAGGGTACCGTTACACCTCTGCAGGCGTTGACTTCTGCACTTTCATCGACTATAGGAGCAGCGAATATCGTTGGTGTTCCGGCTGCGATTATGTTTGGCGGACCTGGTGCTGTATTCTGGATGTGGGTCATAGCCTTGATTGGTATGGCGATTAAATTCTCTGAAAGTGTACTGGCTGTAAAGTACCGGGAGAAAAATGAAGAAGGCGAATATGTCGGCGGGCCGATGTACTATATGACAAAAGGGCTTAATATGAAGTGGCTTGGAGTCATTTTTGCTTTTGCGCTCATGATAGAGCTGATTCCCAGCATTATGGTTCAGGGGAATGCTGTAGCCGCGGCAGTTGGCGAAACTTTCAGCATCAACGGGTTATATACTGGAATTGCTGTTGCTGTTCTGGTGTCATTAGTCGTTTTTGGCGGTATTAAAAGAATCGGAAAAGTCACAGAGATTGTTGTTCCATTCATGGCTCTTATCTATGTAGGCAGTGCTCTGATCATATTATTTATGAATCTTGGCAAGCTTCCTGAAGTGTTGGAATTAATCTTCACTTATGCGTTTCAGCCAATGTCTGCAATCGGCGGATTTGCCGGGGCTGCAATTGGTGAAATCATTCGCTGGGGATTTGCTCGAGGATTATATTCCAATGAGGCAGGACTTGGAACCGCACCGATTGCCCACGCTGCAGCTACAACGGACCATCCGGTAAGGCAGGGCTTTTGGGCAATTGTGGGAATCGTCGTTGATACACTGATTGTGTGTACAGCTACTGCCTTTGTCGTGTTATCGTCAGGGGTTTGGACAAGGGAAGGAGCAATGGAAGATCCTTCAGCCTTGACTGCAGCAGCTTTCACACAGTATTTCGGTACCTTTGGTGGTGTATTGGTTGCAATTTCATTGATATTCTTTGTCATATCAACCATCATTGTAGTTGTCTTTTATGGCTCGAAAATGGCTGAGTTCCTTTTTGGCTCTTTTGCCGGAAAAGCTATAAAAGTAGTTTACATTGGTGCCATTGTTCTCGGTTCAGTGGGAGCGGCGAAAACCATCTGGCAATTCCTTGATCTGGCTCTCGCTATGATTTTGATACCAAACATCGTAGCTGTCCTGCTTCTAAGCAAAGAAGTCAAGCAGCTAAAAAATGAATTCTTCACATCTGAACAATATTATTTAAAAGATATTAAAAATGATGATCATGTTGCTTGATTAGAAGTCTCCCGTCTTATGGCGGGAGTTTTTTATTGGATTTGAGCATGTGTCGCAGCTAATTGTGAACTAAGCGAAGAAATTCGAAAACTAGCAAATAAATAATTATTCTAGCGAATAGGTCATCTAAACTAGCGAATGAAAAGGAGACTATTAAAATTTTTTGAAAAATAACACTTGTGGAACTAATAGACAAAAGTTTATAATATAAACAAAAGTTTATAATATAAACAAAAGTTTATAAAGACAGGGCTGGTCAATTATGAATGATAAAGAGTTATTGATTTTGCAGCTGATTAAAGAGAATCCGTTTATTGTACAGAATGAGCTGGCTGAAAAGACAGGACTTTCACGATCTGCAGTAGCTGGGTATATTTCTTCGCTTACAAAGCAGGGGAAGATTTTAGGAAGAGCTTATGTCCTTCCTGAGAGAAAAGAAGTGCTCTGCATAGGCGGCGCCAATGTAGACAGGAAAATTCAAACTACAGGACAGCTTCAGTATGAAACCTCAAATCCCGCTGAGAGCTCACAATCAAGCGGCGGAGTTGCCCGCAATATAGCTGAAAACCTTGGAAGGCTCGGCTGTGATGTCGGCTTGATGACGGTAGTTGGGGATGATCCAGAAGGGGGATGGCTGCTGGAGTATACAAAAGCCTTTGCTGATATCACACCATCGCAGTCCTTGCCGGGATTTACAACCGGTACCTATACGGCGGTGCTTGGCCATGATGGGGAAATGGCAGTGGCGCTAGCTGATATGACCATTTATGAAAACGTTACCAAGGATTTTGTTGAGAAGAAGTGGGGCTATCTTGCCTCATCCGAAATGGTTATTTTGGATACCAACTACCCTCCTGAGGTGTTAAAGCAGATCATAGCCAGATGTTATGAAGAGAATATCCCCCTCTGTATCACACCAGTATCAGCTCCAAAAATTAAAAATCTGCCGAAAAACCTGAATGGTGTTACCTGGCTGATTGCCAATAAAGATGAAGCAGAAGCATTAACAGGTATGAAAATCAGCAGTGAAGGCGATTTTTTCAAGGCAGCTGAAAAGATCATGAAAAAAGGTGTGGAAAAGGTCGTGATCAGCAGGGGCGATAAAGGGCTGATTTACTATACAAACGAGGGAGAAGCGGGAGTTCTGCTCGCTCCAAAAGTAAACGTTGCAGAAGTTACGGGTGCTGGCGACTCGCTTGTTTCCGGAGTCATATTTGGCCACTTAAAAGGCTTGGGCACTGAAGATGCCTGCAAAATCGGCATGACCTGCTCCATGCTGGCCCTGCAGTCCCTTGAAACCGTGAATCCAAATTTAAACAACACACGCTTGCAGGAAACCTTTAAAAAATACTTTAACTAAGGAGAATGAGACATCATGTTGGAAAACTTGCTCGAGTACTCAGAAGAAGTTTTAAAAGCGAAGAAAGATAATAAACCGGTTGTTGCATTGGAATCAACAATTATTTCACATGGTATGCCATACCCGCAGAACGTACAGACGGCAAAAGAGGTCGAAGAAATTATTCGTAAAAATGGAGCAGTGCCTGCAACCATTGCTATTTTAAATGGGAAAATCAAAATTGGCTTATCTGATGAGGAGCTGGAGTTTCTGGCCCAAAGCACCGATGTAGAAAAGGCAAGCAGACGTGACCTGCCGTTTTTGGTGGCGAAAAAGAGAAACGGTGCAACAACTGTAGCAGCTACGATGATCTGTGCCCAGCTGGCAGGGATCGAAGTGTTCGTGACAGGCGGAATTGGCGGGGTACACCGCGAGGCAGAAACCACCATGGACATTTCAGCAGATCTTCAGGAACTTGCCCAAACGAATGTTGCTGTTGTCTGTGCAGGGGCAAAATCCATCCTGGATATTGGGTTAACCCTTGAATACTTGGAAACACATGGCGTCCCGGTTGTTGGATTTGAAACAGATGTTTTACCGGCCTTCTATACACGCACTAGTCCTTTTAATGTAAATTACAGAGTGGATACTGCGGAAGAAGCTGCCGAAATGATCCGTACCAAATGGGAACTGGGCCTAAAAGGCGGCCTTGTCATTGCCAATCCAATACCTGAGCAAGATGCAATGGAAGAATCATTTATCACAGGGGTTATCGAAACGGCACTAAAAGAAGCAATGGAAAAAAATATCTCAGGTAAAAGAGTAACACCGTTTTTGCTTGGAAAAGTAAAGGAACTTACGAATGGCACAAGCCTGACAGCTAATATTGCATTGGTTAAGCATAATGCTGAAGTGGGCTCTAAAATTGCCGTCAGCCTGAATAATAAATAAGAAAAAAAGAGAAGCCAGGCTTTATCTGCTAATGATGGGCTTGGCTTTTTCTTTAAGCAACATAAGCCGCCCTTACTGTTTACAAGATAGCATAGAAGGAGGACGCTACAGGTACGTCAATAAATTAAAGCCATCATCCTTTCCCTTCATTCATTTTCTTGAACTTAATAAACTCTAAATAATAGGTAAAGTCTTCCTTTGTAATCCCCTGCCGTATAGCCTCCCTTACTAGATTGACCCATTCCTCATCCAGGGATGTTAGGTCTGCTATCATATCTTTATTTTCTTCCAATAAATCCTCAAGGTTGGCATCAAGCGTTTTAGCTATTCTTGATAGTACCTGCAAAGAGGGATTCTTTTGGATGCCTCTTTCAATGTAGCTTAAATAAGACTTGGATACCTCGGCTTTTTCGGAGAGTTCATTAATAGAATACCCTTTTTTGATCCTCAAATTTTTAATGCGTCTACCTACCATAGGCATAATGCTCCTTATAAGAAAATATATATTCATTATAACGAACATTCCGTTCAATAAAAAGTATAGAATAGTGAGATAAACGAAGGTATTTAGAGTAATAGAACAAAAAGTGTTCTTTTTAGAGAAAAAACAGCCATTTTTAGAATTTTTCAAAATAGATAATATGAACTATACTCAGATTACCTGTTCGTTATAAAGCACTAAGATTCATCTCTGTTTATTTTTTGCTTACAAACTTGAACGGGAGAGGAGAAATCAGAACCTCATTAAATCAATAGGTTTAAAGGTGGTGCTCTATGTATCAAAAGAACTGTGATAAATGCGGTAGCCCAACCTTCAGCAGCAGTGAAATTGGGCATTGGCACTGTCCTTGCTGCGGAAATGATTTAACGGAAAATGATTTTTTGGATGCCATGACGATGGAGCCGATCCATGTCATTTACAGAAAGAATAAAAAGCCATTAAAGTATTCATTTAAGCAAATTAATGAAAATTATAAAAAAAGGGTTGGACTTTCTTACTATACAAGAAAAGAATTCGACTATATGTAACATCGTTTTATTAGAAATGGCAAAGTCTTGAAGAACTCATATCATATTTAGGCCAGAGCACCTAGTATTTAAAAAGAATATGTCGAATTGTAAGTTAATTAAATATTTAAAAAACAGCGGGAAGCTGACATATTATGACAACATAATCAATATCATGATAGTAGAATACATTTATTAGGAAAAAGATAATGAGTAAAAAGGTACAGAAAAAGGCAAACTCATTGAAAGATGAGGACGCAAAGTCACAGGTCTAAGGTATTAGGGGAAATACTAGGATGGCTGGATTGCCTGGAATACGATATGTATTTTGGGGGGAATAGTTGTGGCGGCAATAGGTTTAAAAATGGATGGAATTGATATGGAATGGATGGAGCTGATCTTGGAAGCAAAAAACTTAGGCCTTGAAAAAGAGGAAATCCGTGAATTTCTACATAAAAATGAAGCGAAGGAAGTCTTAACTAAGGCCAGGTAAACGAAATTTTATTGGTAATGGTAAAGGTTTTTTTATAAAAAAGAGCCTGAAAAAAATTCAGGCTCAAAAAATTTTATTTCTGTTCGCTTCTCCACTTATTAAAATCCAAAAACTCGCGGAATTGCTCTTTGGAAACACCGGATTCCATCGCTTCCTTTACGATTTTCATCCATTCCGTGTCGAGCTCGTCCTTGTTGATTTGCTCATGGATTAAATGGTCTACTGGGACATTCAATACACCTGCAATTTTTTCAAGGAATTGTATGGATGGGTTTGTCTGCAGGTTGCGTTCTAAAGAGCTTAGGTAAGACTTGGCCACACCAGCCTGTTCAGCAAGCTCGGATAAGGACATTCTTTTTTCTTGGCGAAGTTTTTTAACACGATCACCGATCATTGTACCTCACACACCTTATTATTGTATGTAATATGATTATAGCAGAATTCACAGAAAGGTTCCATATTAAGAACGATTTGTTCAATATTATTATCATACCACAGCAATAACCAAATTATATAGATATTTTTATAATAAATGCTCCGCGTCACAGGACGGGAGCATTTTGTGTTTCAATGATTTTGATGACTTGTTCGGCTGCTGCTTTAACATCATCAGCGTTAACATGATGGAACTGACCTTCGTAGTCATGCTGCTTAAAGGCATAGCGAGGGTCATAATAGTGTTCCAATAATAGCTTAATGAACAGTGGATAATTTTCCTTTTCAACAGCTTCATCAAGCAGGGCACGTATATCATAGTCCTTGAGTCTTTTTTTGATAAATAAAAGGCTTTCGCTTACTTTAGGTTTGAACCATTCTTCCTTTTGATAGGGCTCAACATAATCTCTGAGAATACGCTGAACACGGGACTCCATACCTGCATACATATCGATGTGGATACCTGTTTTCTTCGTATCCAGCAGTTCATCTGGCTGAACGACCTTGCCGATTCGCTTGCTCTCTGCTTCCATAATGATATATGGAGAACCCTTAACCTCTGAAAGTGCTTGATACAGCAGCGCATCAAAGGTTTTTTGGCTGCTGCCGTCACCCATTCCAAAGGAGCCGAAGATCGAGCCGCGGTGTCCTGCCATTTCTTCAAGGTCTAGGACAGGATAACCCCTCTCACTTAAAACCTTTAGTACATCCGTTTTTCCCACGCCAGTCATGCCATGAAGAACGACTGATTGATCAGGAATTAACCCAGTTGTATTTTCAAGAATATATTGCCTGTAGGCTCTGTATCCCCCAACTAAACGAGGGAAAGACACGCCTGCATAGGCCAAAAAGGTGGCTACAGATTTACTGCGCATGCCGCCGCGCCAGCAGTAGATAACAGGCTGATAGCCTTTATTTTTCAGGTCCCGAATCTTACCGAGCATGGATGGGATTTTGGGTGAAACCATCTCCATCGCTCTCCATTTAGCAGCATCAGAGCCCTCTTTTTTATAAAGAGTACCAATTTCCACACGTTCTTCATTGGTGAAAAGCGGTACATTCACAGCTCCTGGAATGCTGCACTCCTCAAATTCAATTGGAGACCTTACATCAACCGGAACTGCCTTATCCATTTGAATATATTGTTCTACAGTAATTTCTCTCATAGAAATGCCTCCAAATAAAATGCTATATAGATTGTCCATGATGGATCAAAGAATTATTTCGTATGTCTTTATTTTATCGATTAAATAGGAATTTGAAAATAAAGGTGCCTTCCCTAATCATACTCCTTTTTTCGTTAGAACGGTTTATAAAAATCTTCCAAACACTGTAATATCAGCATATCCATTGGTTTTGCTTTTTAAAAAGGAGGATAAATAAAGGGCAAAGGTGGTGGGAAGTATGTCCTTGAATACCGAGGTAGCTGTTGTTGGAGGAGGGATTGGGGGATTGACGCTCGGGCTGAAACTTGCCAGGTCGAAGATCGATGTGATGGTAATTGAAAAGCTTGAAGAGCCATCTTCCATTTATAAAGGAGAGCTCCTGCAGCCGAAGAGCCTGCAAATTTTCGAGAAGCTTGATGTTCTGAAAGATATTCAATGTAATGGTTTTTCTTTTTCCAGGATTGCCTTTGAGGAAGGAAAAAATGAGTTTTTTATGGACTATAGAATACTGCCGGGAGACTATGATTATGCCGTTATGATCGAACATGAAAAGCTGAAGAGAATTCTCCTCAGCCAGGCACTGCAGTATCCGAACTTTCAGTACTTATCCGGTGCTTTCGGAAAAGGCTATTGTGATGGGCGTTTAATAGTAGAGAGGAAGAATAGGAAGGAAAGGCTCTTTGTAAAGGCTGATTTCTATGTCGGTGCAGAAGGCAGGAACTCTATTACCAGAAAAGAAATGAATAGCAAAATTAAAAAAATAGATTATAACCATCATTTTTTGACTGTCACTTTTCCAAGGCCTCAATCGCTGGATGAAGGAAAAATCATTTCAAAAGATGAACGGTTCCTTGGTTTATTTCCGCTGCCCAAAGCTAAGGTCAGGTCTGTCTACCTGATTCCAAAGGGGAGTTATAAGGAGTTTCACGCAAAGGGGATCGACCATTTTCATCAAAACTATCTGGAGCTTTTTCCGGAATTGAAGGGGTACGTAACAAGGCTGAAGGATTGGAGTGATATTCAGCTAATGATTCCGACAGCTTTTTATGCTGATAAATATGTGAATGGCAGGTACGCCATATTGGGTGATGCCGCCCATACGGTCCATCCAATGGCCGGCGAGGGGATGAATATGGCCATCCAGGATGCTGATATCCTTGGGGAATTGTATGAAAGTATGTATTCAACCGGGAGAATTTCACCCGGCAGGCTGAAGTGGTATGAAAAAGTCCGAAAGCCGCGGGCTGAAAAAATGATCAGTCTCAGCCACCTATCCGCTTTGGTTTACTCCTATTCCAACCGATTCATTACTGGAATTCGCCGGAAAGGGTTGAAGCAAATGGAAAGGGACAAGACACTTCAATTTAAACAAATGCTGAATGTCTCCGGGCTTGGGTACTGGTCCGAATCGGCTTTGGACCGCTTTGTACAGGCGGGGATGCTGCCTGCAAGAAATAGAGGCCTTTCCTCGAAGGCAAAAAGGAATTACTTTTACACAGAAAAAGATGACTATCCTTGGAAAAGCTGAAAGAAGGTTGGACAAAGATGATAAAGGAATATGTACGTTTACTTAAGGCAAGGAATTGGATGAAAAAAAACCAGCCGTTTCTGTATAGCTGGCATGCTTATGTAGGCTTCGAGCTTGATCTTTTTTCACAGTTCAGGAAATGGAGCACAGTTAAAGAAGTGGCATCAAGCAGGAATCTGCAGGAAGAGCTGCTTTTAAGATGGGTGGAGGTGGGACTGGCCATCCGCCATTTAAAAAAGAAAGGGAAGGATAAAATTAAAACTGCGTCCAAATTCAGTTTGCCCTCGACACCGGATAATCCCCGGTCTACAGGGATCATTTTGAAAGAAATGATGGAGCTTCATATCCCAACACTGCTTTCATATCCGGAACTGCTTCGTTCTAATAAGAGAAACATTTTTAACCATGAAGAACATGGGCAAACAGTTGCGAGAACCTCCTCACTTCTTGAACAGCTCGCCCTGCCGCGGCTTTTAAAAACAATCCGTAAAAACAAGATAAGGCGGATTATTGACATTGGCTGTGGAGAAGGAGGCTATTTGACCAGGATCAGCCAAAAGTTTCCCGCTGCTGACCTGACAGGAATAGAGATGAATGAAGAAGTGGCTGAATCAGCCCAAAATAATTGCCGAGACTACCAAAATATTCACATCATCGCTTCCGATGTCTATGATTATACACCTGAATATGAGGCAGATTTGATTATGATTAACAATTTGCTTCACTATATCGAGCCTCAGGATCGCAAACAGCTTTTATCCCGTTTGAAAAGCTGGCTCAGCCGAAGTGGTTCAATCACCATCATTACTCCCATACTCCACCCAAAAAAAGGAGAAGCCTTTTCAAGTGTTTTTAATAGCTTCTTCTCCGCTTTTGAAAATCTATATCCGACCCCGACAGAGGAGGATATCGGCCATATGGCGAAAGAATTAAATTTAAAAGTAAAAACCTTCAAGCCTGTTGTAACAGAAGGCGGCTGGTATTTTATACAGCTGTCTAACAAGTAAATACCGGTCTTGAGGATACAGCCCTTAAAAAAATGGTAGAATGGGGATAAAACAGGACTAAACGGTGATGAAAATGAGAAATAAATACTTATTAATATATGAGGAGCTTGCCCAGCATATTCAAGATGGCAAGTATCCTGCCAGATCCATTCTGCCATCAGAAAATGAATTGACTGAGATGTATTCAACTTCAAGGGAAACGATTCGAAAGGCCTTGAATTTGCTTGCTCAAAACGGATTTATCCAAAAAATCCGCGGCAAGGGCTCGATAGTCCTTGATTTGAAAAAACTGCAATTTCCCATTTCAGGCTTGGTAAGCTTTAAAGAGCTGGCTGGGAAAATGGGCCAGCGGGCAGATACGATTGTAGATAGGTTTTCCTTAACTCAGCCAGATTCTGAGACGATGAAGCATCTTCATATTGAAAAAAGTGAAAAAGTATGGAAAGTCTTCCGTGTCAGAAAAATTGAAGATGAAAGAATCATATTGGACAAAGATTTTTTAATCGAGAAATATGTGCCCGGCTTAACGGAGGAAATATGCCAAAGCTCTATTTTTTCCTATATTGAAGGAGAGTTAGGGAAAAAAATCAGTTTTGCGAAAAAGGAATTTACAGTGGAGGAACCAACTGCAGAGGATCGGAAACTCCTGGATATGGAAGGCTTCCATGCGATTGTCGTTGTGAAAAATTATATTTACTTTGATGACGCAACACTCTTCCAATACACGGAATCCAGGCATAGGCCGGACAAATTCAGGTTTGTTGATTTTGCCAGAAGGATGGACAGCCAGGTGTTTTAAAACTTCTCCTGAAATGTGAAATTTGAAATCTAACGTTTTAAGCACGTCCAATAAGGGAAATCTCCATATGTGAAGATTTTTTCAAAGGAGAGGATTACCTATGAGTAAAAAAATTGCGTGCTTAATCACGAATATGTTTGAGGATGTAGAATATACAGATCCTGCGCAATCATTTAAAGAAGCAGGTCATAAAGTGGTAACGATTGAGAAGGAAAAAGGAAAAACGGTAAAAGGAAAGCAGGGAGAAGCTGCTGTCGAAATCGATGAGAGCATTGATAACGTAAGCCCACAGGACTTTGATGCATTATTTCTGCCAGGCGGGTTCTCTCCGGACCAGCTTCGTGCAGATGAACGTTTCGTACAGTTTGCTAAATCGTTTATGGACGAAAAGAAGCCGGTTTTTGCTATCTGCCACGGGCCTCAGCTCTTACTCACAGCGAAAACGCTGGAAGGCCGCGATGCTACAGGTTACAAGTCCATTAAAGTCGATATGGAATACGCTGGCGCAAACTATCAGGACACAGAAGTAGTCGTGTGCCAGAATCAGCTGGTCACAAGCCGCCAGCCGGATGATATTCCAGCCTTTACCCGCGAAGCGCTTAAATTATTATAAATTGAAGGGAAAAAGCCCTCTGCCGGAAGTGACAGAGGGCTTTTTTGTTGGTTCAGCAACATATTTTCTTTATTCACATTATTTATTTTTTCTAAGATTGCCGAGCTCTTCTACCAATGCCTGCATTTCATTTGGGCTGAAGGAATCTTTTTTCATAACAAGATCGTAGATGTCTTTTAACTCTTCATACATTTCTTCATCAAAATGAGATGGCTTAATTGCCCCAAGGTTTAAAACCTTTAACTTTTCTTTTATTGCTTCGATCATGAACTCAACATTTTCAACCGATTTTTCCGATAAATTATTCATGCCGGACATCCTCTCATGGTTATGTATTTGAAGAAGCAGTAACGGTTAGGTCACGGGTCTCCGCTTTTAAATTGTCTAGCTACAGGCGCCATCGGCTCGAGGTCATAAGGCAATCCGTCCAAAAGGTTAAAGAACAACCTTTCAGCCGGCTCGTCTTATGCTTGTCGCCGATAGGCGGGCGCCTTCCGCTTTTCTTTTCATCTTTCCACGTTCTTAAATAAATGTCAACTGAATTAAGGGTTGCATCTGCAATGGAAATTAGTAGAAAATATAGGAGAGACAGATTGCACATAATACAGACGATACTAATTTCACGGACTGAAAGGTTTCGTTATTTTGAAAAATGGGAAAAATTGAATCAAATTTTAATATAATATTTTTGCAAAAGGAGAAATAAAATATGGGGAAATCATTGTTTTGGAAAGGTATTTTATATGGAGCGCTTGCAGGAGGAGCCTTGAGCATGCTGGACAAGACAACACGAGAAACCGTTGTTTCAAACTGCAAAAAAACGTCTGGTGATGTAGGTTATTATTTAAAGCATCCTGGCGAAGCTGTTAACCAGGTTAAGGAAGTATCAACTAAGGTTAAGACGGCAATTGAGCAAGTAAGTGAGGATGTGGCTTTTATTACTGGGACTGTTGAGGAGTTAAAGGAGATGGCTCCAGAAGTAACAGAAATTGTCCAAAATACAAAACAGGCATTTTCCGATATTAAGCCGAAGGGATCAAGCGGAACGCCACAGGAATCTGCAGCAGGCGAGAGGGTTAGGGCTCCGCATTAAACTCAAGTGAGGTGTTGGAATGGGACGAGCTTTTTCGACTCTGATTCCAAACTTATGGAGAAGAATAGAGGAAGATGATGTACTGGGCCTTGCTGCCCAATTGGCATATTTTTTCCTTCTCTCTCTTTTCCCTTTATTAATTTTTTTAGTGACTTTGCTTCCGTATCTGCCGATTACCCAGGAGGATATTCTGAGTGTGATTCGTGATTTCGCCCCTGGTGAAACGATGAAGCTGATTGAAACAAATATTTACGAAATCACACAGAAAAATGGAAAACTGCTTTCTTTTGGGATAATCGCCACCATTTGGTCCGCTTCTAACGGCATAAATGCCGTTGTAAGGGCTTTTAATAAGGCATATGACGTAAAAGAAAGCCGCCCGTTCCTTATTGCAAGAGGAATGGCCATATTGTTGACCTTTGCCATGATTTTTGTGTTTGTACTGGCTTTGCTTCTGCCTGTATTCGGAAAGCAAATCGGACTGTTTTTATTTTCCGAGTTTGGGTTGTCCGGCCAATTTTTGGCAGTATGGAATATGCTGCGCTGGCTTGTCAGTCCTATTATCCTGTTTATTGTGTTTACCGGATTGTATTGGATTGCTCCAAATAAGAAGCTGACCTGTATAAGTGCGGTGCCTGGTGCGCTTTTTGCCACGGTCGGCTGGGTGCTGTCCTCGCTCGCTTTCTCTTACTATGTCAGCAGCTTTGGTAATTTTTCAGCTACTTATGGAAGCATCGGAGCCATTATCGTACTGATGATCTGGTTTTACATATCGGGAATCATCATCATTCTCGGCGGGGAAATCAATGCCATCAATACCAAATTCAAAAAAGAAGATTGCTGAAAAAATTCCTGCAGTTTCCTTCTTAAAATAGCGTCCATAGTTACACAATAATAGAAGGGGGAATTCATCTTTTAAGGAGGGTTTATCATGACAAAGCATACGAAAAAAGACGGCGGCACAAAACAAAAAGGCAAAAATAAACCAAAACAAAAAACATCCGGTTCTGCTAACGGTCAAAACGGATATCATTAAGGTAGCGGAAACCAATAAAAGGAAAAGCCTGGGGGAGTACCCAGGCTTTTCTTATTACCTTAAAAGTCTTAAGCTGTTTAAAATAACCAAAATAGTGGATCCTTCGTGTCCGATAACACCATAAGGCAAATCAAGAATCTGCAGGAAATTGGATGCGATTAGAAACATAATAACCGTAATGGAAAAGACAACATTTTGTTTAATAATCCGATTCATTTTTCTTGATAGGTCAATGGCTTCAGCAATTTTAGGAAGATCATTTTTCATTAGAACAACATCAGCAGTTTCCAATGCAACGTCGGTTCCTTCACCCATGGCAATCCCTACATTTGCAGTCGCCAGGGCAGGGGCATCGTTAATTCCGTCGCCTACCATTGCGACATTGCCATACGTTTCTTTCAGTTTCTTTAGATGCTCGACCTTATTTTCAGGAAGGCATTCTGCAATATGGTCATTTACATGGCTTTCGCTTGCAATGGCGGTAGCAGTTGTTTGGCTGTCTCCAGTCAGCATTATGGTGTAAATACCCTGTTTTTTTAGCTGATCAATGGCCTGCTTTGTTTCTTCACGGACCACATCCTTTAATGTGATAAGGCCAACAACTTCATCATTTTTTTGAATAAAAACGACTGTTTTCCCCTCGCTAGCCATTCGGTCTGCAGCACCATCTGCAAATGCCTTTGCATGCTCTTTTCCGACAAAGGCTGCCTTGCCGATTTTCCATTCATCATGGCCGACGGCGGCCTTGACGCCGAAGCCGGTTACATCTTCAATACTTTCCGGGTGGACAAGCGGTTCCGAAATATTTTCCTTGGCATATTTGACAATTGCATTTGCCAGAGGGTGGTTGGAATGGCTCTCAATCGAAGCTGCCTTCAGCAGCACATCCTCTTTCGTAAGGCCTTGTTTCACAAGGAAGTCTGTTACTTCAGGCTTGCCTTTTGTTAAAGTTCCTGTTTTATCAAAAGCAATCGCTCTTAGGTGGCTTAAGTTTTCGAGATGCACGCCGCCCTTAAAAAGGATTCCGTGCCTGGCACCATTTGAAATCGCAGATAAAGTTGCCGGCATTATGGATGCTACAAGGGCACATGGTGAAGCTACTACGAGCAGGATCATCGCCCTGTAAAAGGTCTCTGTCCAGCTCCATCCCAAAAGGAAATGAGGTACGAACATCATTAGGACAACAACGGCCAAAACGATTTTTACGTATGTGCCTTCAAATTTTTCAATAAAAAGCTGGGATGGAGACTTCTCACTCTGGGCAGATTGCACAAGTTCTATGATTTTTTGAAAAAGCGTTTCATTATTTGGCTTTGTTATTTCAACTGTAATGGAGCCGTTTAAGTTAACTGTGCCCGCAAAAACCGGATCATCTGCAGTCTTGGAAACAGGGAGCGATTCTCCGGTTATCGCAGCCTCGTCCAAGGAAGAATATCCTTTTACAATTGTTCCATCTGACGGAACCCTTTCACCGGGCTTTACCAAAATAAGATCCCCAATTGCCAGCTCTGAAACATGGACGCGTTCCTCGGTTCCTTCAAAAACTCTCAATGCCTCTTCCGGCTGCAATTCCATTAAAGAAGAAATTTCCTTATGGCTTTTATTCATTGTGTATGTTTCCAAAGCGCCACTGACCGCAAAGATGAAGATTAAAATGGCCCCTTCTGTCCAGTAGCCGATAATCGCTGATCCAATCGCTGCGAATATCATCAGCATTTCAACATTCAGCTCTTTATTCTCAATGGTTTCCTCAATGCCTTCTTTTGCCTTGGCAAAACCTCCAATGATAAAGGCCATTAAATAAGTGACAATGGAGGCCGTTGCCAGGTCGCTGCGGTCCAAAAGCCATCCGGCCAGGATTAGTACGCCGCTGAGAAGAGCTGCAATCAGTTCGGCATGCGGTTTGATTTTCACCCATATGTTTTCATCATTTGTATTGCTGCTTTTTAGTAAAGCTTTTGCCTCTGTAGTCATGGTTTCTCCTCCTGGAAAATAGTTGTGTTTATGTGAATTCCAATTTATCTCCTGTTGTCTGGTTGCAATTGATTATTTCCCATTCTTCATATTCTTATTGAGAAGAATAATCACATTCAATACCCCTAAAAAACAACGAAAGCTGCCACCATAAAGGTGACAGCATTAAAACCGGTCATATCAGATAACGCAATTAGCATTATGCAAATATTGTATTCTATTATCTTTATCTTACTATATAACCTATGAATTGAAAAGATAAACAGTCCATTAGAATTGTGACAAAAACTCGATTTTTATTCATTGTGTCCCTTAGAAGAGGGAAGCGCTTTGTAGAGTTCATTTTCCTTAAGGATTTCAAGGATTTGATTTTTCATAGCTGACACTTTTTGGCCGTCCGGGCTTTGGTCGCATTCCGTCCATTCAAAATGGCGTTCCCCGCCATTAATCCAGACAGTTAGTTCATAGCTTTCATAAGGCTTTTGATTACAGGCGTTCGATAAATTTCTTTCATGGAGATAGTTTGCCAAAATCATCGCTTTGTATATTCTGTTTAACTCTTCTTCAGAGAATTGAAAATCGCTGACAGTCACCATTTCCCCATTTTGCAGATCCTTTATAAGCTGCTGATCCTTTGTATTGATTTCGTTCCTTTTGCCAACCCCATACTTTAAATGAAACTCAAAGCGGTCCTGAGCGGAAGTGTCATGCTCGATATAAATGATTTCCTCCTGGGTCCCGCTGCAGCTGAGATTATAGTATGTTTCTGTATTGGTTTCTGTTTTTGTGATATTTTCGCAATTTTTTTCAGTTAGGCTGCCGGATCCGTATTGGTCTCTGGTCGTGTCGTGTAGATAATGAATGATTTCCCCATCATAATCCAAGTCTGTCATAATGGGATCTCCTTCAATTGTATATTGGACAATCCGTACTTTAGCCCTTTTCTGCTTGTTAAATTGTTCAATAAATCGATCAAGTTCTTCTAAATGTTCCATGCTACCATGTGAATGGATCACATCTTTTGGCTTTGGATCATATTTGTCTGCGGGTGGATCAACACTATTGGCCTTTGAGCAGCCAGCAATCAAAATAGCAGAGAAAAGAAGTACACCAATATATTTCATCCCATTCACCTCGGTTAATTAGACGGTATGAGAGGAAAAATGTTACAAAAATAAAGAGCTGACGGTAAAAATTGTGATTTTCCAATAGGGTATTGGGATTAGAATGGAAGCTTACAGTACTATTTTAAAATTAAATAAAGAGGATCCCGAAACGAGATCCCCTTAAAATGACTGGCTTTTTTCATAAACCGGCTGTTTATCTCCGAATACAGTGACTGCCAGGAAGATAAGCAAAAGCATTACGCTAATGATGTTAAAAAAGCTGACTGATTTAAAGAATTGAATAAAAAGACCGCCAATATAAGGGCCAATCAGGCTTCCAACACTAAAAGCAACCCCGCAAAGCAGATTACCCGTCGGCAGCAAATTTTTGGGCATTAAGTCTGTCATATAGGTGATACCGAGTGAGAAAGTGGAGCCAACCACCATTCCGGCGATAAAAAGGCACACGGTAAGCGCCAGTACTGACTCTTCCAGCAAGCTTGCAGCTACAAAACTGAGAAAACCAATAAACAGTACTCCCATCAAAATATTGCGTCTGCCATATTTATCGCTCATCATTCCAAGTGGAAGCTGGAAGGCAATTCCGCCTATTGCAAACGAAGTGAGCAGCAGTGACACATTGGAAACCTCCAGCCCAATTCTTAAGCCATAAATAGGAAAGCTTCCATTCAATGATGCCTCAAGGAATCCGTAACCCAAAGCTGGTAAAAAGGCGACCCAGCCATACTTGCTGGCCTTTGAAAAACGCTTCATCGTTTCCTTAAACGAATTGATTTCAATGGATTGTTCCGGATAATCGTTTTTCAAAGTAAATAAAAACAGCCAGGCAATCAGGCATAGAATAGAAGAGATGATAAACGGCAGTGTTTCATTGATTTTTACAAGTGGTGCCATTAAAGGACCAACAGCAAATCCAACTCCAAAAAATAATCCATACAGTGAAATATTTCGGCCGCGTCTATTCTCCGGTGAAAAGGTCGTAATCCAGGTTTGTGTTCCGAAATGAAGGGCATGGTCGCCGATTCCAATCAGCAGCCGCAAAATGAACCAAAACCAAAAAGACTTCCAAACCGGAAAAAGAATAAGAGAGAGAACGACCAGGAGCCCTCCCAGTATGATTACCGGCTTATACCCGTACTTCCTCAATGGATATTCCATAAAAGGAGAGATTAGGAGTATCCCAATATATAACCCAGTTGCATTCAAGCCATTCAAGCTAGAGGAAATCCCGTCATTTTCAAAAATAATGGCGATTAACGGAAGGAGCATTCCCTGGCTGAAGCCTGAAATCGCAACAATGCTAATGAGTATCCAAAAACGCATGGTTACTTTATTCATATTAAAACCTCTTTTTCTGAACATGACTTAAAGATGTCTCCTAAATGATGGTATCGGGAATAAGGAATCTTGGCAAGAGAAATATAATGGAGAATCAGGCCATACACGAATGAAATTGACATATTAGTTTTGTTTATAGAAAAAATAGTGTAATCTCTATATAAATATAAAGTAAAAAGGGGCGAGTACCATGGATTTTAAAATGAAAGAAGAAGTAGGCTTTTTTGCAGAGCTGCCTTATGGCCGCCTGGATATAGCAGGGGATGATGAATATGGCTACAGACCATTCCAGCTGCTTGTTGCATCTTTGGCAGTATGCAGCGGCGGGGTTCTAAGGAAAATCATGAAAAAAATGCGCATGAGTTTTGAGGATATCCAAATTAAAACGAGTGTGGAAAGGAATCCTGATATTGCTGACCGGGTTGAGAAGGTACATATTCACTTTCTTATTAAAGGAACTGATTTAAACGAAGCAAAGCTTCATAAAGCCATGGAATTAACGAGAAAGAATTGTTCAATGGTTCGCTCTGTGGAAGATAGCATTGAGGTTGTCGAAACATTCGAGATTGTTTAAAGGTTAAACTCCAGCATTTGAAGTTTAACTGCACGTTAACCTGAGATAAAAAACAAGGAAGAGCTCCCTCTTCCTTGTTTTTTATAAAGTGAGCTCTTCCGGACCTTCACCGGCACTTGAAAAATACCGAATATGTTCAGGCTCCAATTTTAATAGTATATAGTTGGGATCGTCCGGGCCTGAGAGCCAATCCTTCAGCTTTTCATCCCAGAATTTTCGGCGGATTTCCGGAGAGGAATCAATGCTTGCTTTGGCCTCGATTTCGAGGTATTCTCCGTTTACATTTTTTACGTCAAGGCCAAGCAGGATGTGGACATTTGGATTCGCTTCAATGTCCTCCACTTTATGAGTATTTTTATTTGTGGCAGTATAAATCGTCAGGTTTTCATGAAAAAATAACATAAACCGGCTGAAGGGCTTGTTGCTCCGGATGGTGGCAAGGGTTCCAACTCCAGACTCATCAAGCATGTCTATCATTTTCCTTTTTAACTGTTCACCCATACATCATTCTCCTTTCATTTCCTCCATCTTAATCTGCACGTTCCTGTCTGTTTTATGACAAATAAGGCGTCCTGCTAGAACCATTTTATAAAAATTTAGTATAATAATCCCGACAAAAATAATAAGAATTGATAGTTAATAACAGAAAGGGGTGCTCAAACATATGAAATTCCAGGAACAGAATTCCATTGAAGAACGAATCCAGTTAATGGAAGAGCTTTCCCGAAAATTTTTATCAAGAGCAGCTAAAAATGATCAAGAGTCCCGGTTCCCTTTTGAAAATATCGTTGAGCTGAAAGAATCCGGATATACGTCTTTAACCGTTCCCAAACGCTATGGCGGCGAGGAAATCTCTCTTTATGATTTTCTGCGGCTGCAGGAAAAAATAGCGGAAGGCGATGGTTCTACGGCTTTATCAATTGGATGGCATTTGGGAATTATAAAAAGTCTTGGCGAGAAAAAAAGCTGGAAAGAATCAACGTTTAAGGCGTTATGTGAAGAAGTGCAGAATGGTGCATTAATGAACAATTGTTCAACGGAACCGCAGACCGGCAGTCCGACAAGGGGAGGGAAGCCTGTTACGACTGCTGTTCGAGATGGTGATAAATGGATTATTAATGGCCGGAAAAGCTTTACGACGATGGCACCTGTACTAGATTACTTTAATGTGAGTGCTACGATTGCAGAAAGTGGCGAAACGGGAAATTTTCTGATTCCGCGGACTGCAAACGGTGTATCACTTGAGGAAACATGGGATAGCATCGCAATGAGAGGGACAGGGAGCCACGACCTTATTTTAAAAGATGTTAGTGTGAAAGAAGAGGCACTTGTCGAGCTTTTTCATCCAGGCAAGAAAGGGGCGGCGGGGTGGCTGCTTCATATTCCTGCGTGTTATTTAGGCATCGCCCAGGCGGCTCAAACTTATGCCATTGATTTTGCAAAAGAATATTCACCAAATAGCATTAAAGGTTCAATCATCGATCTGCCAAACGTCAAGCAAAAAGTCGGTGAGATGGAGTTTGAACTGATGAGAGCCCGTTATTTTCTTTATTCTGTTGCGAAGCAGTGGGATGAAGAAGACGAAGAAGTTCGAAGCAATATGGGGCCTGAATTGGGAGCAGTTAAGCTTGCTGTAACAAACGCGGCGATTACTGTAGTGGATTTGGCGATGCGGGTCGTGGGTGCTCGAAGCCTGTCTGAAAAAAATCCCCTTCAGCGCTATTACCGTGATGTCCGGGCAGGCCTTCATAATCCGCCAATGGATGATATGACTATTCAAACATTGGCTAAACATGCAATTAATGATGATTAAAAAGCTGCTGTCTTATGACGGCAGCTTTTTGCATGGAAAGGTATAGGCAAAAAAGTGAACAGCCCTTTTATGTATAGGTTTGATTTTTTTTGAAAAAGGTTAATAAAGAAGGATAGTTTCTACATATTTAATATGGAGTATTAATTCATCCTATTTTGCTTCTAATCACATAGGCTAAAAAAAATGGATGAGAAGGCAATAATAAAAGAACATTATGAGAAAAAGGAGACAGACATATGACAAATAAAATTTTTATGGTGCTGGCTTTTGCCGGCGTACCGCTTTCGGTAATCGGCACACTGATGCATTGGTCCAATATTCTGCTGTTTATCATCTACTGCATCACCATTATTGCGCTGGCCAGCTATATGGGAAGAGCAACGGAAAGCCTTGCCATTGTAACAGGCCCACGGATCGGTGGCTTGCTTAATGCCACCTTCGGGAACGCAGTCGAGCTTATTATCTCAATTTTTGCGTTAAAAGCAGGGCTTGTTAGCGTTGTTCTTGCATCACTGACAGGATCTGTATTAGGGAATTTGCTTTTGGTTGCAGGCTTATCCTTTTTTGTAGGCGGAGTAAAGTTTAAAACCCAGACATTTAATGTATATGATGCCAGGCATAACTCGGGCTTGCTGATGTTCGGTGTGATTGTTGCCTTTGTCATCCCTGAAGTCTTCGCGATGACGATGGATGAAGCGAAAACCATCACCTTCAGTATCGGCATATCCGTTATTTTAATAGCCCTTTATTTAGCGGCCTTATTCTTTAAGCTTGTAACCCACCGGGGAGTCTATCAGCATAATGAGGAAAAGGGCAGCCATCATGAGGAAGAAGAACCGGAGTGGAGCAAAGGAAAGGCGATTGCCGTCCTTGCGATCGCTACAGTGGCAGTTGCGTATGTATCAGAAAATTTGGTTCATACGTTTGAAGAAGTCGGAGAAGTGTTTGGCTGGACAGAGCTATTCATTGGTGTCGTCATCGTTGCCATTGTTGGTAATGCGGCAGAACACGCATCTGCTATCATTATGGCTTATAAAAATAAAATGGATATTGCGGTAGAAATTGCTGTTGGCTCTACCTTGCAGATTGCCATGTTCGTGGCGCCGGTCCTCGTGCTGCTCTCCTTAATGTTCCCGACAGCCATGCCGCTTGTTTTTACATTGCCTGAATTAATTGCAATGGTTACATCCGTGCTTCTCATGATAGTCATCGGCAACGACGGGGAAACGAACTGGTTTGAAGGAGCCACTTTACTGGCTGCGTATATAATCATGGGAATCGGTTTTTATCTGTTGTAAACTCAAAACTTAGTTTAAAAATCGGCTGAATTTGAAATCAGCAAACATAAATAAACCGACTCTGAATGAATCTCAGAGTCGGTTTTATATTTGGTATTTAAGTACATTTTTCATAAAGGTATATGTTTTTAGAGGATCTGTATTCTGTTCGCTTTCAGGCATTGATCACCAACCTTCATGTTGAGATTTGATCACGTAACCTAACTTGCTGATGACTTAACAAAAAACGGATTCATCCTCCTTTTAAAATAAAAGTGGGTTGACTTCATCTGCCCTCCTTTTGTTGGGAGTAAGTTAATTATACAACTTTATTTGATATTTGTAAATATTCTGATTTTTACAAAATCATTACAAATGAAAATGCGGCTGAAATAATAGCTCTTTTAGTCAGGCTTATTTTTCATGGTATGGATAATATCTCAGTCATACGAAAAAACTATAATCAAACCTAAAAAGATTGTGAGTTGAAAGGAGTAAGACATCATGAAAAAATATGTTAGCATTCTTTTTTTAGGTCTTATATTAATGCTGTCATTCCATCCGGCTGCCGAGGCTCAGAAAGGGGCTGAGACCCCTGCGAAAAAGTCCCATAAATCCATCACTGTTCCAAATTCAGTGTTGAATGTTACAAAAGAAAATACCTACCCGAATCCGGCGCAGGATATGCCAACCCTGCAGCCGAGCGAATTAGCCCAGCAGTTAATCGACTCCTCCAAGGTTAAAATTGAAAATCCGGATCTCATCCGTATGCTGAATGAAACATCGGTCAGCAGTACTCCGTTTGCAATCGGATACCGGGCAATCGTTTATCTCGGACAATGGCCGCTTAATTATGAGTCATCGGAAACTTCTCCGAACTGGGAGTATCAAAAGATTAACACGAACTACTTTGATAATCGCGGAGGAAAAGCCCCCTACCAAATCCATTACGTGCAGGAAGCTCAAAAGGTTGTCCGCGGGGGATTAACAGCAAAGGTTCCCAATGCTGAAGATGTGAAGAAAATGATGCTTCTGAAGGCGATGGAAAAGTCAGGACTGCCACTTGCGTTTGAGACGATTGTTGGGGCCGGTACAAAAAAAGACCATATTTATAACATTCCTCCCAAACGATTAGGCTATCTATACGGCTATGGGCCTGCCATTAATGAAAAAGGCAAAGTAACGTATGGAGAAGTATACTTAATGTTAAAAGGGAACAAAAGAATGATTGTCATTAAGAATGTGACTTCTCAGGGAATAGGTGCTTGGATTCCGATTCAGGACCATGTCACATTTGGATTTGTCGTTTCCGAACGGCCAAGATAAAAAAGCAGCCAGCCGTTTTAGGCTGGCTTTTCTTGTTAAATATTGGATCGAAGTTTCTTAAAGTCGCTTCCTTTATAATAGCTATTTTTCACAAGCACGTTAGGTCCAAGGCATCTGACCCCGGGACAATGGCAATTGAGGGAATCGGCAAGCTCCGTTTTGCCCCATTTTTGATAAATATCCTCTAGCCGGTCTTCCCTAACATTCCCCAGTGGAGGTGTATCACCAAAGTCAGTGACGATTACATCCCCCGAGAAAATATTTACATTTAACCGTGACCGGCCATCCGGGTCATTTCTGACTGTTACATTTTTAGAGGAATACAATCTTTTTAATAGCTGTAAATCCTCTTCATTGCTGCTGCAAGCATAGAAGGGCAGGGTGCCAAAAAGCATCCATGTATCCTCATTCCGCACATCTAAAAGATGGTGGATAGCTGATCTTAAATCTTCGAGAGATAGTGTTTCCAATGAAGAAGCGAAATCCGAGGGATACATCGGATGGACTTCATGGCGCTGGCAATTCATTTCTTCGGTAATTTGTTTATGAATTGTTTCCAGATGGGGCAGTGTCCGTTTGTTCAGCATTGTTTCAGCAGATACCATAACACCAGCTTTAACGAGTTCCCGGCTGTTTTCGAGCATTCTGTTAAAAAGCTTTTGACGCTGCTCGATTTTGGGCTTCCGCTCCATCATGGCAAACCCGCCTTCTATAAAGTCCTCTTCGGTTCCCCAGTTATGTGAAATATGCAGGACATCCAAATACGGAATGATCTCTTCGTAACGATTTAATTCCAATGTTAGGTTAGAATTGATCTGAGTTCTGACACCCCTTTCACGTGCGTAGCGGAGCAAAGGCGCTACATAGTTTTTCACGGATTTTTTTGAAAG
The DNA here is from genome assembly GCF_018613175.1 of Bacillus sp. ISL-47. Classification (NCBI taxonomy): domain Bacteria; kingdom Bacillati; phylum Bacillota; class Bacilli; order Caryophanales; family Bacillaceae; genus Bacillus; species Bacillus sp. ISL-47. The sequence continues at coordinate 24,075 of NZ_JAGGQS010000025.1, forward strand.
CATTGGTTCGCCGCCTGTTATGCTCAAAGATCTTAATCGTGGAATCTCTTCAAGCCTATGCAGCAATAGTTCAATTGGCAAAGCGTTAGGATCCTTAGGCTGCAGTGTATAGCCTACTGCACAATGCTCACATCGCATGTTGCATAAAACAGTAGTCGTAAATTCAATATTTGATAATCGTAATCCCCCATGCTGGTCTATGTCCATGTAAGCTTCCCACGGATCATGTTTAGTTGTTATAGGTAAAAGTTCAGTATTCATAAAAATCTCCTTTTAAACGAAGTACTTTGACATTATTGAAGCTTTATAAGCCCTTGTCAATACATAGATGGAACTAAAAATACATTTAAAAAGTTTATTTTTCTCTCCTGCGGGAATTAATCCAATAACAATCAATATTAAATTATTAAAATTAAGAGGAGGATTCAACATGGAGCAAAAGAATACTTATAATACAACAAACACAACAACTACTATGGATTCAGTTTATGGACAAGATATGAATACAATGAGCTCGGCTTATGGACAAGATACGAATACAATGGGCTCAGCCAATGGACAGAACAGCAAGCTAATGAAAGGGATTGTTCTTGGCGGAATTATTGGCGGAGCGCTGGCAATGCTTGATACTCAAACAAGAACAAAAGTGAAGACGAAAGCTATGGATTTGAAAGATACTTCAGCAAACCTTATTTCTGAGGTGAAAGATAATCCTGGCGATGTAAAAGAAAGTATGATGAACCAGTTTAAAAATGCGTCAAATACATTGAAAGATGCAATTAAAGACGCACAGAACTTATATCAGCGTGTAAATGAAGATGTATTTGGCAATATGGATATGGTGAAAGAAGTTTCAAACGAAGCTATGTCAACAGCCAAGGAAGCAAAAAGTGAACTTGCAGATATCGGCTCAAAAGTAAAGGAAGCCGGCTCTGAGCTAATGGAAAATCCAGTTGAAAACAGCGGAAATTCCAATACAAGCTCTGGCTCAAATACAGGCTCAACATCCGCCTTTCAAACAACAGGCTCATTGAATAGCACAGATTCAGCTTACCCAGTTGAGCGTGATGAAAGTGCTGTAAGCTATAGCCCGGATGTTCAAAAGAACAGCAATAACCTATAATTTAACTAAACTTAATCCTCTGCCATATCTGGCAGAGGATTTTTAATGCTTAAGGGAAAGGATAATATTGTCATGGTTCCTCTTCCTTATGATGGTTGTTTCATATTTTGAAGGAGGGGGTAACTCTTAACTATAGATAAAGGACATTCTTTGGAGGTTAAAGTATGGGTTATAGACGAGGGAAATCATTATCAAATGATATGGAAAAGCAGTCCCATGAAAGAGAAACAGCAGTTGGGACGGCTGGTATGGTCGTAAGTCCGCATCCAGTCGCAACCGATATTGGCGAAAAGATATTAAAAGAAGGCGGCAATGCAGTAGATGCAGCAGTTGCCATCCAATTCGCCTTGAATGTAGTTGAGCCTATGATGACAGGCATTGGCGGAAGCGGATTTTTAATGGTTTATGATAATAAAAAGAAAGATGTAAAAATATATGATGGGCACACCAGGGCACCAAAGGGTGTACACCCGGAAATGTTTTTGGATGATAACAGGGAAGTAATAGACTTTCGAAAGCGGTCTACCCATGGTACAGCTGTTGGCATCCCGGGAATACTTAAAGCCATGGATACAGCCTTGGAAGAACATGGAACTAAATCGCTAGCTGACTTGATTCAGCCGGCGATAGACGCTGCGGAGAGCGGCGTTCAAGTAAATTGGGTACTCGAAGAAGCACTGCAGAATTTCCATTACAGACTGGGCAAAGAAGCGAAAGCTTTTTATTTTCCTGAGGGTAAACCACTTAATGAAGGAGATAGCCTTGTCAAAGAACATCTGGCTAAAACATTCCGGATTTTGCAAAATAAAGGGATCTCCGCTTTTTACGAAGGCGAGATTGCAGAGGCAATTGTTGCAAACCTAAAGGAAGAGGGCGGATTTATGACCCTTGAAGATCTTAAAAATTACCGTCTGACGGTTGACGAGCCAATTTGGGGAGAATACAAAGGCTACAAAATAGCTTCATCTGCTCCTCCGAGCGCGGGAGGCCTGACAGTAATCCAGATCTTAAAAGTCCTTGAGAAGTTTGATTTAAGTCAGTATGATGCTAAGTCATGGGAAAAGTACTATCTGATAACGGAAGCTATGCGATTAGCATTTGCTGACAAAATTGCCTATTCAGGTGATCCGGAATTTTCGGATCTGCCGATTAAAGGGCTGCTTCATGATGATTATATTGGTGAGAGGGCAAAAGCTGTTAGCTTTGAACGGCGAAATGATGCGATTGATTATGGGAATCCGTGGAAATACCAAGAGGGGGAGCCTAAACAAGTCATCCGCCAGCCTGATGATATGGAAAAGAGTGAAACCACCCACTTTACTGTTGTGGACCAATGGGGCAATATAGCGGCATGTACGTCTACGGTAGAGCATCCATTTGGCTCAGGCATTATGGTAAAAGGATACGGATTCTTGCTGAATAATGAGTTAACCGATTTTGATGCCAACCCAGGCGGAATTAATGAGGCGCAGCCTGATAAAAGGCCGGTCAGCTGCAAAAGCCCAACCATTTTGTTTAAGGATGATAAACCGGTCCTAACACTTGGTTCACCTGGAGGGCCGACAATTATCGGCTCGGTTTTCCAAACGATTGTTAATGTGATTGATCATAAGATGAATTTAAAAGAAGCGATTGAGGAACCCAGGATATTTGCGAGCTCAGGTCCGCTAATTGAATGGGAGCCCGGCATTAGCATGGAGGCAAAAGGGGAAATGGAGTCAAAAGGCTTTGAGTTCGGTGACGAACCTAGCCGAATTGGCAATGTACAGGCCATTCAGATCGATCATGGTAAAGGCAGGCTATATGGGGCAGCTGACTCCAGTCGTGAAGGAAAAGCAGCCGGAATAACAGAAAATCAAATTAAAAGCTGATGCCTTTTTGGCATCAGCTTTTCTCTTGGCTTACATTTGAAAGAGTGGACTTGCCGCTTGAACTGCTCTTTTTAATGACGGATATATTCCCATCGGTTTCAAGCACTACGGCCTCCACATCATTTAAAGAAGAGATGCCCTGGGCACGTGCTGCCTGCAATACCTCGACTTCCAAAACACGGTTCTTTCTTAATGAAGAGCTTAAAAAACTCCCCTGATAATAAAGCAAGTCAGGGTTAGATTTTATTAACTCACTGAACCTGGATGACCGGACTGAAAGCCAAGCAACAGTATATTGAAGTCCAATTAGAAGATTGAATGCTGTCATCCCTTCAGCCAGGGATACTTTTTTGTTAAGAAGTATGGTCGCGAGGGTTGAACCCAGCGCAACGGTGATGACCAGGTCGAAAGCGTTCATTTTTGATAAAGTCCGTTTCCCTGAAATTCTGAGAAACAGGACTAGTGATGCATAACTCAGCAAACCGATTAAAAGGACTCTCCAAATGTCCTGCCAGCTTGAAAAGAACATGTAAATTCCTCCTCTTCCTATCATACCTATTCCTTTAAAGGCTATCAGTTAAACAGCACAGTATTTTTTGAATTGAAAATTGAGCGAGGGAAAGGTGGGTATATTAATTATAAACCCATTTGCCGAATGTCTGAATTTCATGTAGGATGTAAACGAGACGAAAGGAGAGAACGTTTTGGGCAGTCCGATTCATGATAAAAATACACAAGTAACCTTTTTAAAACAGCGTTTAAATATGTTCCTGGATGTATTGGAAGCAATTGAGCCAGAAGACACAGAACTCGAAGATATCGATCGTTTAATCGAAATGATTGATGACCTCGAATCCAAATGCCGTGAATTCAATAACCGCGATATGTAAAAGAGCCAATAGGCTCTTTTTTTAATAGGGTTACGGTCCTTCCGACTGTGGCATCGGAACACTTTTCTGGTTAAAACTGCGCAAAGAGCCTAATGATACTTTGTCTCAAATAAAGGACCGTATTGGTACCCCATTTCCGGCTAGCGCAGAGAGAAGCTGCATCAAAGAGATGCATAACTCCTACAGGCCATAATTTTACTGAGTAAACCGAAATTTCCTCTTTAATCCTGTAAACGATTGCAAGGTGGGTCTTTAAATACGTTTCTGTTAGGAGTATAATGGTAGACGATAAATAATTGTAATTTTCATAATAGATAAGAGCTATATAGGGAGCAAAGGGAAGGGGACTAGAGCAATGAAAATCGACAAGTTTCAGGAAAGCATGTATCAGTTGATTGTAGAAACATCCACTAATCTTCCGCGCGATGTCCGCCGTGCAATCAAAGCGGCTAAGGAAAGAGAAAGCGCCGGCACAAGAGCTGCAATGAGCTTAGCAACGATTACAAATAATATTAAAATGGCTGATGATAATGTCTCACCAATATGCCAGGATACAGGTTTGCCAACGTTCAAAATTAAAACGCCTGTTGGCGCCAACCAGTTAGTGATGAAGGAAGCAATTAAAAATGCGATTGCCCAGGCTACAAAGGACGGGAAGCTTCGCCCGAATTCTGTAGACTCCTTGACTGGCGCAAATAGCGGGGACAACCTTGGATTTGGAACACCTGTTATTAAATTTGAGCAATGGGAAAAAGACTACATCGATGCACGCCTGATTCTAAAAGGCGGCGGATGTGAAAATAAAAACATCCAATACAGCCTTCCATGCGAGCTTGAAGGGCTGGGCCGTGCCGGCCGCGACCTTGACGGCATTCGCAAATGCATCATGCACTCTGTTTACCAGGCACAAGGACAAGGCTGCAGTGCAGGCTTTATTGGCGTGGGCATCGGCGGAGACCGTTCTTCAGGCTATGACCTTGCGAAAGAACAGCTTTTCCGTTCTGTAGATGATGTAAATCCAAAGGAAGATCTTCGCAAGTTGGAAGACTACGTGATAGAAAATGCCAATGAACTAGGAATCGGCACAATGGGCTTCGGAGGGGAAACAACACTTCTTGGCTGTAAAGTAGGCGTAATGAACCGTATCCCTGCAAGTTTCTTCGTATCTGTGGCCTACAATTGCTGGGCATTCCGCCGCCTTGGCGTTGCCGTAAGCATGGAAACTGGAGAAATTAATGAGTGGATGTACCAGGAAGGCGAGAAAATCGACTTTGGTTCAACTGAAGCTGAGCTTGAAACAGCTGCAGCAGTGGAAGTGGAAGAACGAACTAATATTGTTACGCTGCAGGCTCCAATTACGGAAGAGCAGATTCGCAGCTTAAAGGTTGGGGATGTGGTAAAGATCGACGGCATGATGTACACGGGCCGAGATGCCATTCATCACCACTTAATGGACCATGATGCTCCAGTTGACCTTAACGGGCAGGTTATTTACCACTGTGGCCCAGTTATGATGAAAGACGATGAAGGCAAGTGGCATGTAAAAGCGGCTGGCCCGACAACAAGTATTCGTGAGGAGCCTTACCAGGGCGATATTATGAAAAAATTTGGCATTCGCGCTGTAATCGGAAAAGGCGGAATGGGTCCGAAAACATTGTCAGCTCTTCAAGAGCATGGCGGTGTTTACTTAAATGCAATTGGCGGAGCCGCTCAATACTATGCGGACTGCATCAAGTCTGTTGAAGGTGTTGACCTGATGGAATTCGGGATACCTGAAGCCATGTGGCATCTAAAGGTTGAAGGCTTTACAGCCGTTGTTACCATGGACTCACACGGAAACAGCCTTCATGAGGATGTTGATAAATCTTCACTTGAAAAATTGGCTCAGTTTAAAGAGCGTGTATTCTAATAAAGTTAGCGAGAGAGACTTCTGTAAGAGGTCTCTCTTTTTCGTGCATTTTTTTGCCAATAGCGCCTGCGAATGTTTTTATGCCTTTCACAAACACTAAGAAAAAAATATTGGAGGAACTCAGATGAAAAAACTAAGCATTGTTCTGAGTGCTTTTTTCCTGTTTTTTTCTGGAACAGCATACGCGAACTATGGAAACTCCCCAATCCACTGGGGATTTAAAAAAGCAAAGGATGAGGTGCCAGCAGAAGCCGGTAAACCGCTGGATTCATTGCTTGAAAGGCATGGGTCATATTACAAAGGCGACACAAACAAAAAGGATATTTACTTAACTTTTGATAATGGATATGAAAACGGATATACAGGCCAGATTCTTGATGTTTTGAAAAAGGAAAACGTCCCTGCAGCCTTTTTTGTAACAGGGCACTATTTAAAAAGTGCACCTGATCTTGTAAAAAGGATGGCAGCCGAAGGCCATATCATTGGCAACCATTCCTGGCATCATCCGGATATGACGAGAGTGAGTGATGAAAAATTTATAAAAGAGCTTGAGATGGTACGCGCTGAAACTGAAAATTTGACGGGGGTTAAGCAGATGGCGTATTTGCGCCCGCCCCGCGGTATATTCAGCGAACGGACTTTAGCTCTTGCAAAAAAAGAGGGCTATACCCACGTATTTTGGTCATTAGCCTTTGTTGATTGGAACACAGATCGGCAAAAAGGCTGGCAATACTCTTATGACAACATTATGCGGCAAATTCATCCCGGCTGTATCCTGCTTTTGCACACCGTATCAAAGGACAATGCCGATGCACTGGAAAAAGCCATTCAGGATTTGAAAAAGCGGGGCTATACGTTTAAGAGCCTGGATGATTTGACCTGGGAGCAGGCAATTGGAGAACGGATGCTTTACTGATTGGGCTTGGCCGATAAAACAGATTGAATGGCCGTAAAATCAGTGGGTTCGGCCGTTAAACGACTGAAATTGGCCGATAAAGATCTATTTTTGGCCGAAAAGAATACTTCAGTATGGGCTTTATACTGAAGTTTGGCCGGTAAATCAGACTATATGGCCGGTAAAATGAGAAATTTGGCCGGTATTTAACCAGAATTGGCCGGTAAATTTGTAATTTCGGCCGGTAAATGCGATAAAACAATATAAAGAGATGGAGATGGACCCAAATTTAGGGTCTATTTCTTTATAGGACGTACATTTTTAGTAAAATCCCAACAAAAAATGCTATAATCGGGGAAAATGATAAAGGACGGATTCTTCTTGGAAAAGATACAAGTAGAAGGACCTTATAATTTTGATCTCGTTTTGGACAGGCTGTCCATTGACCCTCTAAATCAGGTTGATCTTGAGAACAGGTCAGTAAAGGTGCCGATGCTTCTGGAAAATACACCGGTTGTTGCACAAGTTAAAGCCAGCGGAACAACAGAAGCACCGGAATTTATAATAGAAGGAACAGAAGGACCGCTAAAAGAAAAAGCGGCTGAACGCCTATCTGAAATCTTTCAATGGCATCTCCCGCTGGAGAGGATCCATCAGCATTTTCAAAATACCGATTTAAAGCCTATTTTCGATGAGCATTATGGGACACCAGTTGTGCTCGATTTTGATCCGTATGGATGCCTCTTGAAATGCATCATTCACCAGCAGCTTAATCTTTCATTTGCCCATACTTTAACAGAACGATTTGTTAAAACGTTTGGCTTTGAGAAAGATGGAACTTGGTTTTATCCACTCCCTGAAAAAGTGGCGAAACTGACAGTGGAAAATCTTCGCGAACTGCAATTCAGCGGACGGAAAGCAGAGTATGTAATGGGAATTGCAAAGGAAACAGCCTCCGGAGACTTAAACTTCGAAGAGCTAAAAAACCTTTCAGATGAAGAAATTTATGATAAACTAATCAAATTGCGAGGTGTCGGCCCCTGGACTGTTCAAAATTTCCTGATGTTCGGGCTCGGCAGGCAAAACCTTTTTCCAGTCGCAGACATTGGCATTCAGAATGCATTAAAAAAACTGTATAAATTAGAAGAGAAACCAACTCGAGAGGAAATGGAGACTTTTTCAAAGAGCTGGGGTCCTTATTTAAGCTATGCCTCCCTCTATTTATGGAGGAGCATCGAGTAATTTGGAGTGATGAAGCACCATGAAACAAGAACAAACAGCTAAATTAAAATTAAATCAGACATTTCCGCTTACCATTAAAAGACTTGGCATAAACGGCGAGGGTGTTGGCTATTTTAAAAGGCAGGTCGTCTTTGTCCCGGGAGCACTGCCTGGCGAGGAAATTGTGGCGGAGGCAACCAAAGTAAACCCGAAATTTTCTGAGGCAAAAATAAAAAAAATCCGCAAAAAGTCGGAGTACCGTGTCCAGCCGCCATGTCCGGTATATCACGAATGCGGCGGCTGCCAGCTTCAGCATCTTCGCTATGACCAGCAGCTTAAGGAGAAACGGGATATCATTATACAAGCGCTTGAACGGCATACAAAATTGAATCCTGCAAAACTAAATATAAAAGAAACGATCGGAATGGAAGATCCTTGGAACTACCGCAATAAGAGCCAGTTCCAAGTTGGCCAAAAAGATGGGAAGGTGCTAGCTGGTTTATATGGCATGAATTCACATCGCCTTATTAATATCGAACATTGCAAGGTCCAGCACCCGCAAACAACAAAGGCAACTGAAACGGTCAAAAGAATTCTACAGGACTTAAAAATTCCGATTTATAATGAAAGAACCCGAAAAGGGCTAGTCAGAACCATCGTTGCCAGAGTTGGGATCCAGACTGGCGAGCTTCAAATTGTTCTCATAACTACACAGAAAGATTTGCCCAAGAGAGAGATTATTATCGAAAGAATTAAGAGTGAGCTGCCTGAAGTAAAATCAATCATCCAAAATGTGAATGGTGAAAAAACCTCTCTGATTTTTGGGCAAGAAACCATGAATCTTGAAGGAAGCGACTTTATTCAGGAAACACTTGGAGATCTGCAATTTGAACTATCTGCCCGCACATTCTTTCAGCTGAATCCGGAACAGACAGTTAAGCTATATAACGAAGTAAAAAGAGCTGCCGCCCTCACAGGAAAAGAAAAAGTGGCGGATGCCTACTGCGGAGTAGGAACAATTGGCTTATGGGTAGCAGACCAAGCCGCTGAAATCCGGGGTATGGACATCATCCGCGAATCCATTGAAGACGCCAAGAAAAACGCAGCCCGCCACGGCATCAAGCATGCCCAATATGTGGTTGGCAAAGCAGAAGAGTGGCTTCCGAAATGGACCAAAGAAGGATGGAAACCAGACGTGATTATCGTCGACCCGCCTAGAACAGGCCTTGATCTGCAACTGCTTAAGACAATAGTAAAAGTGCAGCCAAAGAAAGTGGTCTATGTATCCTGTAACCCATCTACACTAGCCAAGGATATATCTATACTTGGCTCAAAGTATAAGGTGACCGGAATACAGCCTGTGGACATGTTCCCGCAGACGGCACATGTGGAGAGTGTTACAGAATTAATTTTGAAGCAAGCATAAAAAACGCCTGGCTCTAGTACAAGCAAAAAACGTACTTGGGCCAGGCGTTTTTTAAGGCACCTCTCTAATAATGATACTTCATCGTATATTTAATAACCCCTTGTTTATGAAGTTGTTAATAATTTCAGCCATCTCTTTAGGGGTTTTGTTCATCCCGTTTTCAAGCCAATGCTTAATGACATGAATACTGCCACTCACAACAAACATACTTATGTACTCCAATGTTTCTTGTTCAAGGTGTTTGTCAGTAATCCAATTTTTGAATATAAATTCCTTCGTGATCATCATGCCTTTTTTTTGAAAATGAATATCGCTATTCTCGCTTAACAGTGTTCGGCATATGTCATTGTTTTCCGCAATATATTCTAAAATCTTTTCTGTCATTTGCAAGGCTTCGTCTTCTTTGGAAAAATTGTACTGGCTAAGTGTTGCAGTCATATCCTTGATAAACTCTTCTTCTATGGAATTGAGCAGGTCGTACTGACTTGAATAATGAGAGTAAAATGTTGAGCGGTTTATGTCAGCCTGCACACAGATTTCTTTTATCGTAATACATGGTATTTGTTTTTCCTCTAATAATTTTATCAGTGCTTCTTTTAAAACCATCCGTGTATATTTTTTGCGTCTATCCAATTTGGAACCCAAACTCTGATCCTTCCTTCCTATTTCTGTAATTCAATAGAAAAACAACAAATCATTATAATCTGTTGCGAACATAACGTAATCTGGCGAACTGTTTGTTGAATAGCCAACACTGTGTTTTATATAATGATAAAGTGAAATTGTGGATGACACAAGAGAGGATGAAAAATGATAAATATTGCATCACGGATCATAAAACATAAAAAAGCTGTTTTGATTGCGTTTGTTTTCTTTACTTTACTCTCAACGGTGGCGCAGTTCTTTGTATCGGTCAATTACAATATGGTCGATTATCTGCCAGATGATGCCCAGTCGACAAAGGCGATGGACATCATGGAAAAAGAGTTTACAGGTTCTGTTCCGGATACTAGAGTCATGATACCCAATGTATCCTTACAGGAAGCACTCGAATATAAAGAAAAGCTGTCAGCCATTGACGGTGTTTCAGATGTGATGTGGCTGGATGATGTAGTAGATTTGAAGACCCCTTTGGAAGTGGCGGACAAAGAGATGGTAGAGAATTACTATAAGGACAAAAATGCGCTGTTTTCCATCAGTGTCCGTTCAGGGGATGAGGTTAAAATAACCGATGCCATTTATGAACTAATTGGGGAAAATGGTGCGATTGCGGGAGAAGCCATCAATACGGCAAGCTCCCAAAAAATGGCCGGGAAGGAATCGTTAAATGCCGGTCTATTATTAGTGCCGATCATTATTTTTATTCTGGTCATCTCTACTACTTCGTGGATAGAACCGCTGTTTTTCCTTACAGCCATCGGTGTTTCGGTACTGATTAACTTAGGAACAAACATCTTTATAGGAGAGGTTTCCTTCGTCACCCAGTCTGTTGCTCCGATTTTGCAGCTGGCGGTTTCTCTTGATTATGCAGTGTTCCTGCTTCATAGCTTCTCTGATTATCGGAAGACGGCCAATAATCCGGAAGAAGCCATGCAGCTTGCAATGAAAAAGTCATTCCCGGCAATCACGGCAAGTGCAGCCACAACGTTTTTCGGATTTATCGCCCTTACATTCATGGATTTTGAAATTGGCTCTGATCTTGGTGTGAACCTGGTAAAGGGAATTATCCTGAGTTTTATCAGTGTTATGGTATTTTTGCCTGCTCTAACTCTTTATTTTTATAAATGGATGGATAAAACAAAACATAAAAGCTTTGTTCCGAGCTTCACTGGCATTGGCAAAAGGGTTGTAAAACTAAAAGCTCCAAGCTTGCTTCTTGTGTTTGCCATTCTTATTCCTGCCTTTTTGGCACAGAGCAACACCTCATTTGTGTATGGGATTGGTGAACAGCCGGAAGAGACGCGTGCCGGCAGTGATTTGAAAATGATCGAAGAGGAATTTGGTGAAACCACGCCAATTGTTCTTTTAGTCCATAAAGGCGATGTGGCAAAAGAGTCAGACCTCGTTCAGGATTTAGAAGAAGCCGATTATGTAACAAGTGTCATTTCGTATGTAAATAGGGTTGGTTCTGAAATCCCGCCAGAGTATTTAGATGAATCGATTACGAATGAATTTTACTCTGAAAACTACAGCCGTATTATAATCAATACGAATCAGGGAACGGAAGGGGATATTCCTTTTTCGATTGTAGAAATCATAGAAAAAACGGCTTCGAAATATTATGGAGATCAGGCACTCAGCCTTGGGGAAAGCGTTACTTTGTATGATATTAAAAATACCGTAACAAAGGACAATATCGTGGTGAACGTTTTAACGGTTGTTACGATTGCGATTGTACTGCTGGTCAGCTTTAAATCCCTTTCCATTCCGCTGGTCTTGCTCATTACCATTCAATCAGCTGTTTGGATTAATTTATCGATTCCATATTTTACGAATACCTCACTGGTGTTTGTAGGCTATTTAATTATTAGTACTGTACAGCTTGCAGCAACGGTAGACTATGCCATCTTGCTGACAGAGGCGTATAATCATCATCGCAAAGAAATGCCTGCTGTAAAAGCAATAGTGAAAACATTGGATGAAAAAACATTCTCGATTTCAATATCGGCAGCCATTTTATCCAGTGTAGGATTTATTTTATGGCTCACATCTTCAAATCCGGTTGTTTCATCCATTGGACTATTGCTGGGTCGAGGGGCTCTGCTTGCCTTTGTAATGGTAGTGCTGGTCTTGCCGGCGATGCTTTTGGTATTCGATAAACTGATTAAAAAAACGACCTATAAAGCAAATTTTTATGAGGAGAAATGATGATGAGAAAAAAACAAATACTTCATGCTTCACTTGCTTTTATGATCTTCTTGCCTTCATTTCTTAGCTTTTCTGCTGAGGCAGAAGCTGAAACAGCAGCAGGTAAAGTCACATCAAAGGACGAAGTGGTGTATGCGACATTGAAATCCAATGGTGCCCCAGGTGACATCTATGTCGTGAATACGCTTGAGGTGGCAAGGGCTGGAGAGATCCTTGATTATGGGGAATATAGCAGCGTCAAAAATTTGACTGATTTAACGGAATTGGATCAAGAGGGGCAAACCGTTCGTGTCAATGCTCCAGAAGGCAAATTTTATTATCAGGGAAACATGAAGGACGACTCTGAATTACCATGGGATATAAAGATTTCTTATTTGTTGGATGGACAGAAAGTTACTCCATCCGATCTTGCAGGAAAAAGAGGGCATGTTGAAATAAATATTGATACGGCTGCTAATGGGAACGTTGATACAGTATTTTATGAAAACTATTTATTGCAAGTTTCTATCATGCTTTCCAATAAGTATGAAAATATTGAAGCTCCGGGCGGAATGATTGCAAACGCCGGAAAAAATAAGCAGATTACTTTTACCGTTATGCCTGGCCAAGAGGAAAAGCTAAGCGTAGAGGCAGATGTTGAGGATTTTGAATTTCAAGGAATTGAGATCGCTGCTGTCCCATCAACTCTGCCAATTGATACCTCGGAAATGGGAAATATGACAGATGACATGTCGGTATTGTCAAAAGCTATTGGAGAGTTAAATAACGGTGTTGCTGACTTGAAGAAGGGTATTTCCCAATTAGATACCGGTGCAGCAGCCCTGCGTGATGGTTCTGAGAAATATAAAAATGGAATGAGTCAGTTGGATGGCTCGTCCTCTGAAATCGTAAATGCATCCCGTTCCATTGGAAATGCACTTGGGACAATCAGTGGCTCCCTTTCCGGAGATTCAGCAAAAATGGATCTAACGAGCTTGAGCGAACTGCCAAATGGCCTTACACAATTAGCGAATGGCCTTTCGGAAACAGCAAATGGCCTATCAGCCCTGCAAGAGAATTACTCGCTTGCTTATCGTGCCTTAGATGGTGCTATTAAGGAAATTCCTGCTCATCAGCTTACAGAGGAAGAGATTGCTGGATTGTATAAGAGCGGTGCGGATGCCAATGTACTTGATCAATTGGTTGAGTCATATTCCGCTTCACAAAAAGTGAAAGGGACATATTCATCTGTAAAAGAAGCCTTTGAAGCTGTCAAACCATCATTAAACCAAGTTAGCGGGTCTGTGGGAGAAATGAGTGGAACATTGACGTCGATGGCAAATGAACTTGCTGGTTCGATGAAGGAGATGGATGTGAGTGCCCTGGGAGAGTTGCAGAAAGGCCTTGCAGCTTTGGCCTCCAATTACGGTAAGTTCCACTCCGGATTAGTAAGCTATACAGAAGGGGTAAGCCAGTTATCTGCTTCCTATCATAAGCTGCACTCGGGTATAGCAGAATTATCAGGTGGAACAAGTGAATTAGAAAAAGGAGTGGGCCAGCTCCACAATGGAACTGATGAATTATATAAGGAAACCAAAGACTTGCCAGCTCAAATGCAAGAGGAAATCAATGAGATGATTGAGGAATATGATAAATCTGACTTTAAGCCAGTATCCTTTGTTTCTTCTAAAAATGAAAAAGTATCTTCCGTGCAATTTGTAATAAAAACAGAAAGCATTAAAAAAGAAGAACAAGAAGCAAAGAAAGAAAAGCCTGAAAAAGAAAAAGGATTTTGGGAACTATTCTTAGACTTGTTTAAGTAACTTATTATATTCTTTTTACGAGACAAAACAAAGGAGTCCTGGCTTGGACTTATATTATGCAGGGCGATGGATATGTGGTTACCACGAATCCATCGCCCTTTTTGTTATTCTTTCTAAAATTAAAAAATAAGCGAGAACTCTAATATATATCTACACTTGTCCAATCCCTTTTTAAACTATTGCATAGAATGAGAGTGAGAACATAACTAGGTGGATTTAAAAGTTGGTTAATCCTTCTTCAAAAAGGGTATAGAATACCAAACCATTAAGGAGGTGGCCATCAATGGAAGTCGAGGTATTATGTAACGTGGAAAACTGCAAATACTGGGCAGAAGGAGATAAATGTGTAGCCGACTCAATTTATGTCATCGGCCAAAATGGCAGAGAGGCTGAAGATGTTGAGGAAACAGCATGCAAAACGTTTGAGCACAGTGAATAGTAAAAAGAATAGGTGCCTGGCCGCTAGTACTTTAGGATGTTAACGTACTAGGGGGCAGGCACCTTTTTTATTGGAGACATCCAAAAGTAAAAGGTATAATGAAGTGGAAGAAGATGACATTATAATAAGCTGAGAATGTTAAGGTGTAAATTAAAAACTAAAGGATACTAAAGAATAACCGGATAAAAAGTCAAATAAGAAAAGGGGATACGATGACAAATAAGAAAGAAACAGGGTGGAACTTTGATAATAGTTATGCCCGTTTGCCGAAATCATTCTTTTCCAGGATTAATCCCAATCCTGTAAGCTCACCGCAAATGGCGATACTCAATGGTTCACTGGCAGCATCATTGGGGTTGGATACGGAAGCGCAGCAAAGCGAGGATGGCTTAGCGGTACTTGCTGGCAACCAGGTTCCTGAAGGAGCTTCGCCTCTGGCGCAAGCTTACGCTGGGCACCAATTTGGGCATTTTAATATGTTAGGTGATGGCCGTGCAATGCTGATTGGCGAGCAAATCACTCCGAAGGGTGAGCGGGTTGATATTCAGCTTAAGGGTTCAGGCAGAACTCCCTACTCCCGCGGAGGCGATGGCCGCGCAGCACTCGGGCCAATGCTGCGGGAATACATTATTAGTGAAGCCATGCATGCGCTTGGCATTCCGACGACCCGCAGTCTGGCAGTGGTGACAACCGGCGAGTCAATCATTCGCGAAACCGAGCTGCCTGGTGCTATTCTAACCCGAATAGCAGGAAGCCACCTGCGTGTTGGCACCTTTCAATATGTTGCAAATTGGAGGCCGGTTGAAGAGCTCCGTGCACTGGCTGACTATACAATAAAGCGTCATTATCCAGAAATTGAGGGAGATGAGAACCGATACCTTTCCCTGCTCCAGGAAGTAATCAAGCGCCAGGCTGCGCTGATAACCCAATGGCAATTAGTTGGTTTCATACACGGAGTTATGAATACTGATAACATGACTATTAGTGGTGAAACCATCGATTATGGACCATGCGCCTTTATGGATGCCTACGATCTCGCAACCGTATTCAGCTCAATTGATAGGGAAGGCCGTTATGCTTATGGGAACCAGCCCTATATTGGCGGATGGAATCTGGCGAGGTTTGCAGAAACTCTTTTGCCTCTCCTTCATGAAGATCAGGATGAGGCTGTGAAAATAGCTCAGGATGCTATTTCCGATTTCAATAAGATTTATCAAAGTCATTGGCTCAATGGGATGAGAGCAAAGCTGGGGATCGTAAACGAAGAAAAAGAAGATGAAACCCTAATTACAGACCTCCTCAAGATCATGCAGAAGTCTGGAGCGGATTATACCAACACCTTCCGATCATTAACTTTGAATCACTTGGAGGAAGCGGGGCTAAATGGAGACCCTGAATTTATTCAGTGGCATGAGAAGTGGCAATCGAGACTAAGCAGGCAGGAATCGAAAGACATTGCAATTCAGTTAATGCGGAAAAGCAATCCTGCTGTTATCCCCCGAAACCACAAGGTTGAAGAGGCATTGGAAGCTGCAGTAAATCAAGGAGACTTCAAGGTAATGAAAAAACTTCTTGATGTACTTTCAAGCCCTTTTGCGTATTCCCCTGAACAGGATGAATACTGCAAAATGCCCGAACCATCAGCACGTCCTTACCGAACTTATTGCGGTACATGATAATAGTTCTTCAATATAACAACCAAGGGGTTTGTCTTCAGCGCTTGACGATTAAAGCACTGGGGCAGACCTCTTTTTTATAAAGTACTACTCCTCCCGCTGGACTTTGAATAAGCATCCTCGAATCATCACCGCACAAAGGAAATGCGTATGCCTTTACGAAGATCCCGCACCCTACGCTCCAATCAACCAACTTTATTTATCAATGTTTTTTAATCACAAAAATTTATTAACAAAATCTTTTAGGAAAGAGCAAATTTTTTAGACAATTCCTTCTATCTAGAAGGATATGGAAACTCGTTGCGAGAAATACTCTAGGACTGATTCAAAAGGGAGGAATTTCCATGTTAAATAGGCTTTGCGTACTAACAGTAAAAGTAAATAATCTGCAGACTGCTTTAAAGTTTTATACAGAGGCATTGGATTTCAAAGTCTCTAAATATTATGGAGAAAAAATTGTTAGTCTTGTACATAGTGAGGTGCCAGTTGTTCTGGAAGAGACCGCTGAGGAAAACAAGGGCGCCAATGTATTGCCTGGTATACTATCAGAGGATATTGAACGTGATTTTAGCAGAATGAAGGAAGCTGGTGTGAACGTGCTTTTTGATGAGCCCCAGTCTTGTCCTCCAGGGCGTTACTTTGTTATTGAAGATCCATCGGGAAATCAAATTGAGATTGTGGAATTCTTGAATATTCAGGAGAAATAAATATGAAAATGAACTTAAAGGGCATCTGGTACAGCAGTCAAATGATATTGTGAGGTTTGTGGCTTAGAATGAGCCCTCAGTTTTTCTGAACTGAGGGCTAAATTTTTAAGGTATGTTTATAACCTGGCCGGAATAGATCAGGTTAGGATTCGTTATCTGTGGATTTACCCGCAGGATGCTTTCAACTGTAATGCCGAACCATGCTGCAATTAGGAACAAAGAACTGCCAGGACGGACAATATATTGAGTTATCCCAGCAGGCCTTGGATCACATTGAAAACCCAGGGAGATCCAAGTATCCATATCTACCATGCCAGTAACCTCAAGCTCTTTTATAGCTTGCTGCCAGCCGATTAGGGCTGCCTGAGTCTTTGGGCCATAAATGCCATCGATTGGCCCAGGATAAAAATTAACCATTTGAAGCAGGAACTGAATTCTTCGTACATTTGGCCCCGTATCACCCTGACGTAAAATCGTACATGGCAGAGGGATTAAGATCACCTGTCCTGGGTAGATGAAGTTAGGATCTGTTATTTGTGGATTACGGTTCAGAATGGAATCGATGCTTAAACCGAGTCTCCGTGCAATGCTAAAAAGGGAATCACCAGGCTGTACTGTATAATTCATGAGGGAGACCTCCGAAATAAAAGTATTTTAAGTCAATATATGCAAGGTTTTTTGGGCAGGTGAGGAAGAGGATGCGTTATTTCATATTGCTAAGGAAATCAATCGATTGACGACAATAAGTTAAAGAGTTATATTATTTGATTTACACCGATGTTTAACACATCTAAAATATAAAAAAACTAGAGGTATTTATATGGATATACTGAGCTCGCAATATGTTAGAAGTGTTAGCCTTAAAAGAGATCATGTACCTTCTTTTAACCACTACCCTTTTAGTCTTCCTAGTTTAAAGACGCTCGATGAGCTTTCCTTTCACCCGAAGGTTACCTTTCTGATTGGCGAGAATGGGATGGGCAAGTCTACTTTACTGGAAGCGGTAGCGGTAGCTTTGGGATTTAATGCTGAAGGAGGCTCTTTCAATTTTAACTTCTCAACGTTTGATTCCCATTCAGAGCTTGGGAGTTACCTTAGAGTAATAAAGGGTTTTGATAAACCAAGGGATGGATTTTTCCTCAGGGCAGAGAGTTTTTATAATGTTGCATCCAATATTGAAGAAATGGATCGTGAAGGGGGTGGGCCACGGGTGATTGATTCTTTTGGAGGGCGTTCGCTGCACGAGCAATCACATGGTGAAGCATTCTTTTCTACGTTCCTTTATCGCTTTCGAGGCAATGGCATTTACATTCTGGATGAACCGGAGGCTGCTCTTTCTCCGTTGCGGCAAATGTCCATGCTGACAAGAATCCATGATTTGGTAAATGAACACTCACAGTTTATCATTGCCACCCACTCGCCGATCATCATGTCGTATCCTAATGCCACAATTTATGAATTCAGTGATGAAGGCATTATAGAAAAAAAGCTGGAAGACACAAATCATTACAGAATTATGAAGCAGTTTTTTGATGATAAGAAAAGAATGATTCATCATTTGTTAAATGAATAAAAAAATGGAGACTTTCAGTTGAGCCTCCACTTTAACATTCCATATGTATATTTTATTCACTATCATAGTTGAACAGCCAGGTTATCCCAAACTTATCTGTTAATTGGCCATAGCATTTGCTCCAGAACGTTTCCTGCAGCTCCATGTCTACAGTACCGCCTGCTTTCAGTTTGTTAAAGTACTTTTTAAGATCATCCTGATCTTTAATCAAAATAGCAAGGTTGATGTTGTTTCCAACTGTAAAAGGCATACCGGGGAATGTATCAGAAAACATCACGTTGCTGCCGCAAATGTTAAGGCGTGTATGCATAACCAAATTCTTAGCTTCCTCAGGCAATGGATATTCAGGGTTAGGAGGGGAGTCCCCAAAAGTCATAATCTCAGGCTTTTCTGTTTCGAAAACCTCCGCGTAAAACTCAACAGCTTCCCGGGTATTCCCATTAAAATTAAGGTAGGCATTAACGGCCATTCTTTTCACTCCTTTTTATAAATCTAACCTCATTATAGACAAAAAATTCAAAATTTAATATAGTCCAAAAGGAATCATACACCTTTATTACTAAAATTTAAATCTCCCGGAAAGCTTGATCTAAGTCGTTAAATCCCCTTCGGTCGTCTTTTTGGGGCTCATCGGTTTCAAGCGTCCACTCCTTTTTTACAGGGGCTAAGCCGCCATGATCATTCTTAGTATATGGACTATGTATATGATAAGTCTTTCCTGCTTTTTTCACTGTGTAGCCTATATAGTATTGGTTATCCTGGCCTTCTTCCTCAAAAATCCCAATGTCGTCAATCCCATATTTGGATATGTAGGATTGAAACGGCTCTTGTAATGCATTGATGATCTGCTCTCTTGGTATAAAATTCATCGTTTATGCTCCTTTCCAAATTAACCTATCTTTAATATGGCTTTTTTCAGGGTTATTAAACGTGGAGGTATAAAAAGAGCACCTCCTTTTAGTGAGGTACTCTTGTTTCCCTAAATCCGCCCCTTTACCTTCTGTCGCAGTGTCCCAAGCTGTATCATCAGCTGTTCATAATCTTCCAGCTCAATTTGGCACGTTTGGATGATTTCGCTGACTTTTTGGATAATGGTATGTTTTTCCTGGCGGGCTTTATCCTGCAAATAAATATTTATTTTTCGTTCATCTGCTTTGGACCTTTCTTTCCGGAGCCAGCCATTTGATGCCATCCTTGCAATCATTGGCGTTAGGGTTCCAGTTCCCAGATTTAGTCTTTCTCCAAGCTCCTTTGCGGTTACTCCATCTTTTTCCCAAAGTGCTAAAAGGACAAGATATTGGGGATAAGTCAATCCGAAGGGCTGAAGAGCGCTTGTATACAGTTTGGTAAATTCACCCGCTGTTTCATAAACTGCAAAGCAAAGTTGTTTGTCCAATGTGAAATAGTCTTCCATGTTCTCACCTTATTGTTAAAGTAATTTCTTTAAATCATCCTCGATTTTTCCTGGCTCTGTTGTTGGGGCATAACGATCAACAATGTTGCCATTGCGGTCCACAAGAAATTTTGTAAAATTCCATTTGATGTTTTTCGATAACAGCCCTTTTTTCTGTTCTTTTAGAAAAACAAACAAGGGATCAGCATTGTCTCCATTTACATCAACCTTTGCAAAAATCGGAAATGATACTCCGTAGTTTACTTGGCAGAATTCTGTGGTCTCTTCAATATTTTCAAATTCCTGGTTATTGAACTGATCACAAGGAAAGCCCAGGATCTCCAAACCGCTGTCCTTGTACTTTTCATAAAGCTCCTGCAGCCCCTTGAATTGAGGAGTCAATCCGCATTTGCTTGCTGTATTAACAATAATTAATGGCTGGCCAGCGTAATCTTTCAAAGGTTTGATATCTCCGTTTGGCTTTTTTACTTGAAAATCATAAACAGTTGTCATGGAATTCCTCCTGAATATTTAATTTAAATCGTGTGCGATTTAATCTTAGACGATTTAAAAAGATCATGCAACAGATAAGCTTTTTTCTGAAACTAATAGTGATGCTGGATCGTATAGAAGAGGTGCCTATATGGCTATATGAAAAGCACAGATTCAAGCTCTTGAACCGGGAAAGGTTTGTAATGACAATGGCTTGAAGAAACATACATGAATACTGCTATTTACAGGGGAAAGCGAAGTTTCCGGAGAGTACAGTGTACGGCAACAGTTTTACAAATGGAGGGATTCATCTTGATTTAGTCAGGATTCGGAATGAGTTGAATTTTGGAATAACCTTGAGAAGACCAAGTCAAATCCTGTTCCTTTTGCTTATATATAACTCTCTTTAAGGAACCGCTTACAAATTAGCGTTGTCGCTTCACCAATATTACTATAGAATCATAGGTAGATACATAATGAGGTGACACAGTTGAATTATAAAAGAATAAAACCGCGTAAAATATATGAAGAAGTGGCTGAGGCCATTATGGATATGATCAAATCCGGTGTGCTGAAGCCGGGTGACAAGCTTGATTCCGTGCAGCAGCTTGCGGAAAATTTCCAGGTTGGCCGCTCAGCGGTGCGGGAGGCGTTGAGTGTACTCCGGGCTATGGGGCTGGTGGAAATGCATCAGGGAGAAGGGACTTATGTCCGCGAATTTAACTCCAATATGCTCAAGCTTCCTGTGCAAATAGCTGTTTTAATGAAAAAGGATGATGTAAAAAATCTTCTGGAGGTCCGCCGGATTTTGGAGGTCGGGGCCGTTGAAGCTGCAGCATTAAGGTGGACTGAAGAGCAGCTTTATGAAATTAAAGAGGCGCTGGAACAAATGAAAAATGCCAATGATGAAGAATTAGGGGAAGAAGCAGATTTCCGTTTCCATATGGCCATTGCCAAAGCATCACAAAACGATTTGCTGATCAGCCTTATGAATAATGTATCGGAAATGATGGTTACAACGATGCGAGAAACACGAAGGCTATGGCTTTATTCCAAAAAATCCACCTTGGGACGTTTAACACATGAGCACTCAAGCATCTACGAGGCAATCGAACAAAGGGACGGAGCTGCAGCCCAAAAGTTATTGCTCGAGCATCTTCAAAGTGTCGAAGAAGTTTTGATGAAATATTTTCAGGAAATAGAAGTTTGAAATAAAGCCCAATCGGAGCCAACGATTGGGCTTTATTTTTAAATTTTTAAAAAATAGTATTGTTATATGAAAGCGTTTTATTTATACTGTTTATTATACTAAAGTCATCAGATGACCTGTTAATGTGATTACTTCAAAGGGAGAAGAAATTTTTCATCATGAAAGGGGAAGAGGTATTTGAGTATTGGTACATTGGCTTTAATCGCAACATTGCCCATTGTTTCAGTCTTTCTATTTTTAGTTATTTTAAGATGGCCGGCTAAGAGGGCTATGCCAGTATCGTTGGCTTTAACGATTATTATGGCCATGTTCATTTGGGAAGTTCCGGGAAATCAGGTTGCTGCAGCCGGGGTAAAAGGGGTTGTGACAGCGCTGGAAGTGGGCGTTATCGTATTTGGTGCAATTCTTCTTTTAAACACATTAAAAGAAAGCGGTGCCATTTTTACAATCCGTAAAGGGTTTATGAGCATTTCGCCGGACCGCCGTGTTCAGACCATCATCGTCTGCTGGCTGTTTGGATCCTTCCTTGAAGGAGCAGCGGGCTGGGGGGCACCTGCCACAATAGTTGGACCTCTTTTGGTCGCTATTGGTTTTCCTGCTATGGGAGCCGTTATGGTTGCGCTTATCCTGCAATCAACGCCAGTTTCATACGGTGCTGTGGGTACGCCGATTCTAATAGGTGTTAATTCCGGATTAAAGGATTCACCATTAGTTCAAAGCTATATTGCTGAACAAGGTACGACGTTTGATGCTTACATAAATGGAATTGGCGGACAAGTTGCCCTTATTCATGGAGTTATAGGCATATTTATTCCTCTATTCATGGTGACAATGCTGACTTACTTCTTCGGAAGAAATAAATCGATTGCAGAAGGATTGGCAATTTGGAAGTTTGCTATTTTTGCAGGATTGGCCTTTACAGTTCCGTATGCTTTAGTAGCAAATCTCCTTGGACCGGAGTTTCCATCCCTGATTGGCGGTTTAATAGGCTTAGCCATTGTCGTGCCTGCTGCTAAAAAAGGACTGTTTATCCCAGAAAAAGCATGGGATTTTGAAGAAAAAAGCAATTGGGATCCGTCATGGACTGGTTCCCTTCAGGTAGACGAATCGGAAAAACCAAAGAAGCAAGTATCGTTCATGGCTGCGTGGCTGCCATACCTATTAGTAGCTGTTTTATTAGTCCTAACACGATTGAAATATTTACCGTTCTCGGCATGGCTTCAAGCCTTGGTCATCAGGTTTGAAAGTTTATTTGGAACAGCGATTACAGTTGAATCGAAACCATTGAATCTTCCAGGTTTCATATTTATTGTTGTTTCACTGCTATCAATCTTTATATTTAAGATGAATATGAAAGAGTATGGACGTGCAGTAAAGGACTCTTTTAAAACGATTGTTAGTGCAATGGCTGCCCTGATTTTCGCAGTTCCAATGGTGCAGGTGTTTATCAACTCTGGTATCAATGCTGCTGATTATACAAGCATGCCTCTTGCGCTGGCAGAGGGAATATCAACTATATTTGGAAGCTATTGGCCGCTTGCGGCACCAACAATTGGAGCAATTGGGGCGTTCGCAGCAGGAAGCAATACAGTTAGTAACATGATGTTTTCTTTATTCCAATTTGGTGTAGCAGATAATATCCTTGCAGCGCCAGCAACGATTGTTGCTTTGCAGGCTGTCGGCGGTGCAGCCGGAAATATGATTTGTGTGCATAATGTTGTCGCAGCTTCTTCTTCTGCCGGATTAATAGGCAAGGAAGGGAGTTTGATAAGAAAAACGCTGATTCCAATGACCTTCTATGTTATTTTTGCAGGCGGAATTGGCTATGTGGCCATTAACGGAATTGGCTTGAATATTGGAACCATCATACTTGCTGTTGTGGCTGGTTTCATTGTAACCCTTATTGCCAAAGGACAGAAGCAAAATAGAATAGAAGTTAAGCAGTTGAGGAAAACAGCATAATGAAATTTGGCAAGCTCCCATTGAGGGAGCTTGTTTTATTTCGATAAAGTCATCAGATGACCTGTTGACTAGGCCGAAGTAAAGGCTTACACTGTAAATAGTGAGTTAAATGAATGGAAAAGCTTGAATTTACCTGAAGAAAGAAAAGGTGAGACCTATGAAAGTATCATTATTTGTAACCTGTTTAATAGATATTTTTCAGACAGATGTTGGAATGGATACAGTGGAATTGCTGGAAAGACTGGGCTGTGAAGTCGATTTTCCGGAGAAACAGACTTGCTGCGGACAGCCGGCTTATAACAGCGGCTATGTTGATAAAGCCAAAGAATCGATGAAGCATATGATTAATGTTTTCGAACATTCCGAGTATGTTGTAACCCCTTCAGGATCATGCGGAACGATGTTTAGAGAGTATCCGCACGTTTTTAAAGGAGACCCGGTATGGGAACCGCGTGCACAAAAATTGGCTGATAAGACATATGAACTGACACAATTTATCGTGGATGTTTTAGGAGTAGAGGATGTAGGGGCAAAGCTGAATGGGAAAGCAAGTTATCATACATCATGCCATATGACGAGATTATTGGGCGTAAAGGAAGCGCCAATGAAACTATTAAACAATGTGGATGGCCTGGAAATGAAACCGCTCCCACATAACTATAATTGCTGCGGTTTTGGCGGAACTTTCTCAGTGAAAATGTCCGAAATCTCCGAGCAAATGGTAGATGAAAAGGTTCAGAGTGTTGAAGATTCCGGTGCAGAAATTTTAGTAGGAGCCGACTGCGGCTGTTTAATGAATATCGGCGGACGAATTGACCGAAAAGGAATACCGATCAAGGTAATGCATATAGCCTCTGTATTAAACAGCAGATAGAAAAGGGGGAAGCATAAATGGGTATGAAAATAGGGGAAAAACCCTTTAAAGAACGTGTTTCGGATGGAATAAGCGATAAGTTCATGCGTGGAGCTGTTTCATCTGCCCAGGGACGTTTTCGCAGCGGACGGTTAAATGCTGCTGAAGAACTGGGGAACTGGGAAGATTGGCGCAAGCTTGGCGAAGAAATTCGGACACATACCATTGAAAATCTGGATTATTATCTGGAGCTTTTAAGCGAGAATGTGACAAAGCGCGGTGGACACGTATTCTTTGCCGAAACGGCAGAAGAAGCAAATGAGTATATTACAAATGTCGTGAAAAAGAACAACGGAAAGAAAGTTGTTAAATCCAAATCGATGGTCACTGAAGAAATTAATATGAATGAAGCGCTTGAAAATGCCGGCTGTGAAGTGATTGAAAGCGACCTTGGAGAATGGATTCTGCAAGTGGACGACCATGATCCTCCGTCCCACATTGTTACACCTGCACTTCATAAAAATAAAGAGCAGATTCGTGACGTTTTCAGAGATAAGCTGGGCTATGATAAAACCGAAAAGCCGGAAGAGCTTGCATTGTTTGCAAGGGAGAAGCTGCGTGAGGAGTTTTTGCAGGCCGATATCGGAATTACAGGCTGCAACTTCGCCATCGCTGAATCAGGAACGATTTCCCTCGTCACGAATGAAGGGAACGCGCGAATGGTCACAACTATCCCGAAAACACAAATCACCGTAATGGGCATGGAAAGGATTGTGCCAACATGGGAGGAGATGGAGGTCCTTGTGAGCCTGCTGACCCGTGCTGCAGTTGGACAGAAGCTGACAAGCTACATTACTGCCTTAACAGGGCCAAAACAAGAGGGAGAAGTGGATGGGCCTGAGGAATTCCATCTCGTTATTGTAGATAACGGACGGTCTAAAATTCTGGGAACTGCATTCCAGTCTATCCTGCACTGCATCCGTTGTGCAGCCTGCATTAATGTGTGCCCGGTATATCGCCATGTAGGCGGCCATTCATACGGATCAATTTATCCAGGACCAGTGGGAGCAGTATTGACTCCGCTATTGGGAGGATATGACGAATATAAAGAACTGCCATATGCCTCTACTTTATGTGCAGCCTGTACGGAAGCCTGCCCGGTGAAAATCCCACTGCACGAGCATTTGCTTCGCCACCGCCAGGAGATTGTTGAAAAAGAGGGAAAAGCTCCTGTGTTTGAAAACTTATCGATGCTGGCTTTCAGCATGGGAACGGCTTCCCCTTCCATGTATAATATCGGTTCAAAGCTTGCTCCGAAAGCACTGGGAGCGTTTGCCAAAGATGATAAGATTTCTGATGGGCCAGGTCCGCTGAAAAACTGGACTGAGATCCGCGAGTTCCCGGCACCTAAGAAAGATCGATTTAGAGATTTGTATAAAAAGAGAAAGAAAGAGAGGGGAGAATGATGGCAGCTGGACAAGTTTTTAACCGCAATTCTTTCCTGGATAATCTTGCGAAAAATTTGGGGAGGGAGCGGAGCCATCAGGTTGAGAAGCCTGCATGGAATCATAATCCCCAATGGGAAGTCCTAAAAGGAGCATCCCAGGATGAGCTTGTTGAGGTACTGAAAAAACAATGCTTGCTTATCCATACAGATGTGCATGAAACGGTCTCTTCAGAGCTTTCTTCACTCATTACTCACTTGATTAAGGAGTATGGCGGAAAATCTGTGGTTACTTGGGATGATCCTCGATTTGAAGAATTTGGTTTAACCGGACTTTCGAAAGATTTATATGAGGAAAATATTGCTGTGCGTGTATGGGATCGAGAGGGAGGCGAAGAAAATCTTTCCTTCTCGGCGACTGCTGACATCGGGATTACCTTCAGTGATGCCACACTGGCAGAGTCAGGGACCGTTGTCTTATTCAGTGATAAAGGAAAGGGCCGTGCGGTTAGCCTTCTGCCTGTCATCTATTTAGCAATCATTCCTAAAAGCACGATCGTTCCCAGAATGACCCAGGTTGCAAAAGAAATCCATAATAAAGTGGAAAACGGGGAACTAGTTCCATCTTGTGTGAATTTCATATCAGGTCCAAGCAACAGTGCCGATATTGAAATGAATTTAATTGTTGGCGTACACGGACCAGTAAGGGCTACTTATATAATTGTAGATGATAAATAAAATGGCTTTGGCTGATTCGCAGATAGCGGCGGATCAGTCTTTTTTATTGCAATCCGTCTACTGGATTTTCAGTTACTCTTCATATATCCTTAACAAAAGAAAATAAAAGAAGAGGGATTTGTTTTGAAGAAGATTTACAGTGATATTATACAGTTTCGGGGTACCCACTTTGATTTTGGGTATATGCAAGGGGAGAAATTAAGGGACTCACTTTCTGTAAAAAACCGCGAGGATCAATGGAAGGTGAGAAAGCCGCGATTCTCCATTAATGAAGGTGAAGCGAGAAATGCAATTACCAGGTTTGCGCCTGGCATTTGGGATGAGCTGCTTGGATTGCAGGAAGCACTTGGATGGCCCATAGAAAGAGTACTAAAAGAGTTTGGAGGCTATCGATTGGATTATGTCCGTTCAGGCTGTTCAATTATAACTGGTGAAGACTACCTGATCCGAAATTATGATTATCATCCAAAAACATATGAGGGGCGTTATACCTTTTATCAGCCAACCGATCAGGGCTATGCGATCAAAGGACCCAGCCAGCGGGTGACGGGCCGGATGGATGGCATGAATGAAAAAGGGCTCGTGATTGGCTATAACTTTATGAACCGGAAAAACCCGGGGGATGGCTTTATATGCTGTATGATTGGCAGGCTTATACTGGAGTCGTGTGCCAATGTCAGTGAAGCGGTCGATATGCTAAAGGAAATTCCCCATCGCCACTCTTTTACTTATGTGGCATACGATCGAAGCGGTGAGACTTATGCAGTGGAAGCCTCCCCTCGGGGAGTGGAAATCCGCCAGACAACTGCCTGCACGAACCATTTTGAAATGATGAAGCATGAGAACCGGAACCATCTGGTGGATAGCATGCGCAGGCTGGATGTAATGAAAAACCGGCAGGAGCAGCCATTAAGTGCCCATGAGGCTTTCCGTCTTTTAAATGATACGGACAAAGGCGTTTTTTCCGATCTATATGGCAGCTGGGCGGGAACGATCCATACATCTGCTTACTTGCCTAAAGAGATGAAGGCCTGGTTTTCGTTAGGGGGAGACCGGGAACCGATTGTATTTGATTTTTCCAAGTGGCTTAGCGGGCAGGATGTCGAGTTCGATCGGATAAATGGAGAAGTTAATACGGACATTTCTTTTTTGCATATGGAGGAGCATGCGAATTGGTTTCGGAAATGAAAAAGCGGAGAGGCTGAGCTCTCCGTTTTTCTATATTTCGTGCCAAATCTAACCTTTTTATTCTATTTGGAAGGGCTTCCCTCATGAAATTTATAGGGTGGTTTCGGATATTCGGTCACCTCCCGTCCTATCAGCATTCCTTAATAAAATCTGTCCTGCTTACCCAGATTGCCTATACAAAATAAAAAGCAGTACAAGCATGATGACATCCAGCCTGACGTCGAAGGCAAAAGGCATAAAACCTGAATTAAGAGCTGGCATTTTTGTCAGAATAATGGCAGCAATCATAATACCAATCAGTGGAATGGCTGCGTTTTTAGCACTTTTATTAAAAAGAATTAATACACCGCATACGATTTCAAGAAAAGCGACAACATGCATGAGAAGTTCGGGATAGGGAAGCCCCAGATTTACAAAAGTATTGCCTATTTCCGCGCTGATTAGCTTCATAAAACCGGATACGATAAAAACGTATGATACTGAATATCGAAGCAGGTTCATCGTAAGTTCTGAATGCTTCATTATTCACTCCCCCCTTTATAAACTATATTCATCATTTGGACATACCATCACATTCTTTCATCCAGATATTATGTGGTACACTTTATATATGAATTGGATGTAAATAGAGGTGTGTACAGATGAAAACAGTATTGATTATTGGCGGTGGGGTTACAGGGCTGGCCGCTATGTATGAATTAAATAAATGGAAAGAAGAAAATCAGTCCGATATAAGGCTAGTACTGGCAGAATCATCGGCACAGCTGGGCGGCAAAATTCGGACTGTCCGGGAAGGCGGCTTTGTGATGGAGGCGGGCGCAGATTCGATTGTTGCCCGCAAAGCCAATGGGATGAATTTTATTCAGGAGCTTGGCCTGGAAGAAGAACTCGTTTATAACGCGGCGGGGCGGTCGTTTATATATAGCGATGGGAAGCTAAAGCTGATTCCGGCAGATTCTGTATTCGGGATTCCAGCCAGCGTTGAATCTCTGGCAAAAACGACCCTTGTGTCTGCAGAAGGTAAAGTTGCAGCGCTAAAGGATCTTTATACGAAAAATGAAGGCTTTACGAAGAATGATTCCATCGGCGAATTTTTGGAGCACTTTTTCGGTAAAGAATTGGTTGAAAAACAAATTGGACCTGTGCTTTCTGGTGTTTATTCAGGTGATCTAAACGACTTGACGATTGCTTCAACTCTTCCGCAAGTGTTCGATTATAAAGAAAAGTACGGGAGTATCATTAAAGGCTTTGAAGAAAACCGAAGTGTATTCCAGAGCGGCGGCGGAAAAAAGTTTCTATCATTTAAAGGCGGCCTTGATGCACTGATACATGCTTATGAAGAAAAACTGAATGGTGAAGAAATTTTGAAAAATACCCAGGCAGCCAACATTGACAAAGCAGATGGCAGATACAGGGTGACTTTTACCAATGGGGAAAGTCTGGAAGCAGATCATATCGTGCTCAGTATCCCGCATAATGCAGCTGAAAAGCTGTTCGATGACAAGGGGATCGAAAAGGAGTTTGGCGGTCTTAAAAATAGTTCGCTTATTTCCATATATGTTGCTTTTAATATACCGGACAGCGAGCTTCCAGCGGACGGTACAGGTTTTATCGCTGAAAATACTGATGAATTAACATGCAATGCCTGCACCTGGACAAGCCGCAAGTGGAAGCATACTTCAGAAAGCGGCAATTTGCTTTTAAGATTATTTTATAAAAGCAGCCATCCGGCATTTGCATCTCTAAAGGAATTGAATAAAGAGGAGCTTCTGCAGGTGGCTTTAGCTGATATAGAAAAAAGCCTAGGCATTACGGCTGAACCTGTTGCAAGCGAGGTGACCAATTGGACTGAAAAAATGCCCAACTACCAAATCACCCATCCGAAGACGGTGGCGGCACTTGAATGCAAGCTGTCCAAAGATTACCCGGGGGTATGGCTTGCCGGCTGCTCCTATTACGGTGTCGGCATACCGGACTGCATCGAAAATGGGGCAAGCACTGCCAGGAAAATTATCGAGAAAATATAATAATAAAATCCCCTCCTGAAAAGAAGGGGATTTTATTATGCGCTTTTGTTCTTAAGCAAACTCACACTCAATTTTTATTATTATTATCCACCGTTTTATCAAAACTTGTGTTTTATTAAGGATTGGAAGGAAGATACATTGATAGATTCAGCAGGGTATTATATTTAATGTTCCTTTGGAGGCAGAAAAAGAGGGCCCGAAGAGAAAGCCCTAAAAAAGTTATATAATATTCGTTTTATCATGAGTGTTTTCAATCTTAATATGCTCAAGTTCAAGTTTCATTTTTTCCGTTTCAAGCAGAAAGTTTTCCTGTTTAAGTTTCTCCAGGGTGATTTCATCTTTAATCATGTTATGTTTAATTTTGGCCAGTCTTTGTGTATGAAAAGTCAGGATGCCGATAATGGGAATGGAGAAAATCATAATGACTGCAATTGTACCTGTCAAATTCCTTACACCTCACGTTCCATGTAATTAGAAAAATTTGTAATGTGTTTATAGTAAAATAATAGCAAATCACAATAGATATTGAAACGAAAAATACTGAAAAGGAACTTTTCTGGAAGGGGTGCTTGCTTATGGCAGCAATTTTTATAAAGAGAATTTACGATCCGCTTGAAGAAGATGATGGCTACCGAGTATTAGTCGACCGGCTTTGGCCGCGGGGAATAAAGAAAGAGGCTGCACGCCTAACAGCTTGGGAAAAGGATATTGCACCAAGCAGCGAGTTAAGAAAAGCGTTTAATCACAAACCGGAACTTTTTAATGAATTTCGGGAAAAGTATCTTATTGAGCTGCGTACGCAGGAAGATAAGGTCCGCAAGATCGAAGAGTTAGCCAGAATGTCCAAAGTGAATAAGGTCACCTTACTATATGCCGCGAAAGACCCGATCCATAATCATGCCCGTGTTTTGTATGAGGAACTTACTAAAAAAAATTGAAAGAAATCCCCTTATCATGCAATGGTAGAAGGGGATTTCTTTCTGTCAATAAAGGCTGTTTCCAATACATATTGATTTCTTCCTGCACCAACTCCGGCCAATGTGAAAACAATAGTAACAATAACCAGCAGGATTAACGGAAGTGTCCAAGCATGAAAAAAGTCGTAAATAAAACCGATCAAAAACGGGCCAAGAGCAGCTAGCAAATAACCTACCGATTGAGCCATGCCTGATAATTCAGCAGCCTGTTTCGCATTGGCCGCACGCAAACCGATCAATGTTAATGAATGGCTGATGGCCGCACCCAAAGCAATGCCGATTAGTATAATGCTCCCTATAATTATAAAAGAATTTATATTAAGAAGAAGCCCTGTTATACCAGCAGTGCAAAAAACGCCAATTCCAACAGCTATTGCTTTTTGGTTTGGAAGCCGGTCTGCGAGAACAGGGATAATAAAATTAGCGGGCAGACCGGAAAATTGCATCAGTGTGACCATCCAGCCTGCTGTTTCGATATTAAATCCCCGATCATTAAGAATCTCAGGCAGCCAGGTGATAAAGGAGAAATAAACGAGTGATTGCAAGCCCATAAAAAGGGTCACCTGCCAGGCAACACAGGACTGCCAGAGAGAAGAGCTGGAGGAGACAGCCCTTTGTCTGTCGGTGTTCTCCTTTCTTGCTTTAAGCTGCGGCAGCCAGATCAGAATGGCGATTACCACTAAAATAATCCAAACACTGAGTGACCAGGACCAGCCGATCTCCCATGTTTCTGCCAGAGGCACACTTAGTCCAGGGGCCAGGCCTGCCCACAGTCCCATAGAAAATGTGTAAACACCTGTCAGTAAACCCACTTTTCCGAAGCGTTCCTTTACTATTCCAGGGAGAAGGACATTACATATCGCGATTCCCATACCTACTAAAGCCGTACCCAAAAATAAAGAAATCGTAGAGCGGATGATTATTCCCGCCCCCAGTACAGCGAGTCCGCCCAGAATACTTTTTTCATTGCCAAATCTTTGGGCGATTCTTGGAGCAAAAGGAGAAAGGAAAGCAAAAGCCAGCAAAGGAAGGGTCGTAAGCAGGCCAGCCAGACCGTTTGAGATTCCCATATCATATCTGATTGAACTAATCAGCGGTCCAACTGCAGTTATGCCAGGTCTAAGATTAAAAGCAACAAAGATAATGCCCACTATTAAGACTGTATTTTTATTTATTTTTACAGGAAACACTTTTACACCCCGCTATATCTCAATGGTACCCTAAAGGGAAATGAATGTATTACGCTATTCGAACTATTATAATGAATATTCTGATAAAAGTATAGAGGAAAAGAAAATTTGAGTGATCGTGTTTAAGGGCTTCAGAAAAGAGGGAAATTTTAGAGTACCATCATTACCCGGGTAAGATAATTTTTCCAACCAATATGTTAATATACAAGCATAAGGACATATTAGAATCAGATCTTTGGAAACCAATAGGGAGGGTATTAAATGAGTGCAGAAATTCAAAAAGAAGAGAACCGCTTTTTTGTAAATGATGAAGAAGGGAATATGGCCGCTGAAATTTCCTTTGTACCAAGCGGTGAATCTCAGGTAACGATTGACCATACGTATGTGAGTGATTCGCTACGCGGTCAGGGAATTGCAGGAAAGCTGGTAGAAAGTGTTGTACAGGAGGCGCGTGGGAAGGGTTTTAAGATTGTACCGGTATGCTCTTACGCGAAAGCTGTCTTTGATCGAAAAAGTGAATACCAGGATGTACTAGCAAAATAAGGCGGGTGTTTAGAATGGATGCTAAACGAGCAGAAGTTAATGGAACAGTAATATCTTACTATGATGCAGGCCAGGGTGAACCAGTTGTCCTGATTCACGGATTCTGCGGCAGTAAGGATTATTGGCAGAATGTGATACCAGCTTTGGCTGACAGTTACCGAGTAATTGCGGTTGACCTCCCCGGACACGGAGGTTCTGGTTTGCCTGACGGAGATATTTCAGTTGAAACGATGGCAGAAATGATTAAAGGTACTTTTGAGGAGCTGGGATTGGAGAAAGTGTCTCTCATTGGCCACTCGCTTGGCGGCTATGTAACACTTGCTTTTGCTGAAGCTTATGAGGACAGGCTGAAACAGTTCTCACTTCTCCATTCCACAGCGAATCCGGATTCCGAAGAAGGGAAGAAGGGCAGGGAAGTGGCCGCCGGGAAAATCGATGCAGATGGAATTAAATCCTTTGTTGATGGACTCGTTCCCAATCTTTTTGCGCCAGGAGAAAAGCACCTTGAAGATCAACAACAGGCAAAAGAGATTGGTTATGGCACTAATCCGGAAGGTGCCAAAGCGTCTTTGAAAGCGATGAAACAGAGGCCCGACCGTAATCATGTTCTAAAAAATTCGAAACTGCCGGTGTTAATGATCGCTGGTGAAAAAGACCAGGTTGTTCCGCCTGAAAAGTCTTTTACCGTCACGGGACTGAATATCCAGCAGGTGACCATTAAAGGTGCAGGGCATATGAGCATGTATGAAGCGCCTGCTGAGCTTCTTGAAGTGTTTCGCGGATTTTTGGAGGAGTAGGCAGGTTTAAGCTAAGCAGAGCCATCTAAGCAGAGCCATAAGATAAAAACTTTACACGTGAAGAGTCGTCAGATTATTATCAGCACATAAATTTTTTTATCCACATAAAGCGGGGCTATGCGCACATAAATTCTTTCTAACCGCAGACTAAAAGTTTATAATGCCCGAAATAAATAGCTTTCGCTCAGGATTCAACCAAAGAAAAAAGCTCCTTTTTATTGCCTAAAAGGAGCTTTTCCTATTAAAGCTACTTAAAAATAACCGAAATGATTTCATCTGTTGTCATTCCGCTTTCCACTTCGAATGTTCCAGGACGCAGTTCGTTCGCCAAGCCGCGTTTTTCAACATCTTTGTAAAACTGGATTCCGCTATCAATAATATTTGCACGCTCAAGTGCATTGCCAACATCGATGCTTGTCATGCCCATCGAGACTGTCAGGATGGTGCGATAGACAACCTTTTCGCCGGTTTCCTTATTTGATTTCTCTTCCGTTTTTTCATTGACTTTTGCAGCGGCAGCCAGCTGCTCGCTCCACTCATCTTCTGTATTTATTACATAGCCTTTAGAGGATAGCAGACCGATCATTTCTTTGTCAGTCAGCTTTTCCTGTTTAACCACTTTTTCGGTTTTATCTGCCGGTTTTTGAGTGCTTTTTGCTTCAGAAGCTCCAAAAAAGTAGGCGCCGCCAGTCAAAACCGCAGCCACTAAAAGGCCAGCTGCAAAACTGCGCAAGGAATTAGCTGTCATTGTGCAACCATGCTCCTTTCAGCCCTTTTTGATAAATAAGGCAAAAGCATCCGCTCTACCTCATTTGGTGAAAGCTGTTTTTTTAAGGCAATGCTCTCAAAGGAATACCCGCGCTTATGGAGATCAAGAATTTCACGCAGTAATAAGCGTTCTTCCGATGTTCCTCTCATGGAGCCTGACTGGTGTGCAGTAATCTCTGCATCTAATTCAATATTTCTGATCTGCTGCTGCAGCTCGTGGATTTCATTCTTTAATGAAAAAGTTACCTGATCAATTTGTTGCTCAAGATTTGATTTTGATTTCGTCGTTTTAAAAAACGATAAAATGAGCAGCACAACTGCTGAACCAAACAAAATGGCTATTACCCATCCCATCATATAAATCCTCCCCTATATAAAGCGTTTACTATGTATCTATTTTTTCCAATCTAAATTATACCTTGATTGCAGAGGGAATTCGATTTAAAACGACAAAATCCCACAATAGTCCTGTTTATCTGTAAGAAAAAGGTGTAGATGGTAAACTTATTCCTTATTTAAAGTTACCTTAGTACAGTACAAAGCCATTGGGGCATTTTGCTTGCTAATTAGTTTTAGAAGTCTCTTTCATGAGTTTATCAGCATATAATTCTGTCTTTTTAATGTTAACACCTACAAATGATTCAAGTATGGCTTGCCCGCCGGCTATAGCAAGAATGAAAATTAGATACCATCCAAATGACGGAAGAAGGATGTATAACGATCCGAGCAGGATAGCTGACCACATACCCGTGCACCAATAGCATGTCAGCAAATATCCGAACATCGATTTTGGTGCTTTTTTAAATTGGTGGGAGGGTGTCTCTCTTTTCACTAAAAAAAGGTTTCTAAGGGGCTCAGTTATTTTATCGAAAACAATTAAATGAGTTAAGCGGTAGCTTGCTAATATAACCATAATAAAAGTGATCCAGGATATTTCCACAGCATGATCCTCCTTTTTGTAAGCTTAGTCTTACCGCAAAAAAGGAAAGTAAAGGTACAATCGGGAAGCGTTCACAAATTGTTCACAATAGGAATAAAAATGATTTTCATCTACATACAAAAAAACAGATCAGCTTTTTAGCTGATCTGTTTTTTTGCTTGTGCGCCCGGCATGGGTGCAGTCTATAGGGTGAAAGTCCCGAGCCATGAAGGCAGTAGTAGTGGTTAGCTTAACGCAAGGGTGT